>JALEWA010000239.1 GCA_022788085.1 Lachnospiraceae bacterium | reverse complement strand
ATGAATATCAGAATAGATGGTGAGCTTCCCAATACGGTATTTCAGAATCATGCATTTGCTTATGAGAAATCTTATGATATGTACACTTTAGTGGATGTAGATGGTAATAAGGTAAGTGTTCCGTTAAATGAGGGAATACATACCATATCCATGCAGATTAGTATGGAGCCATTGCGTGAGGCATTAGAAACCATTGAAAACATCATGGGAAAGGTAAATGATTTATCGCTTGAGGTTACTAAGGTAGCAGGTACGAATAAAGATAAGTACAGAGACTTTTCTTTGGAAAGTTATATACCGGGAATTGGTAATACCATGACAGGCTGGGCAGATGAACTTGCTGCTGTTATGGAAAAGGCAAAGGTTTATAATCCGGACAAAAAGAAAATAGCAGCATTCTCTTCCGTATCGATTGCAGAGAATCAGCTAAGAAGTCTTGCAAAAAAGCCGGATGAACTGATTTATCGAATTGATGAACTGGCAACAAGCACCTCCTCTGTGAATCAGCATCTTGCTAATCTCATAGACAGCTTAAATGGCAATGATTTTGCCTTAGACAGCATTTACTTTTATCAGGAGGATGCCGGGAAGCAGCTTCCAAAAGACAAAAATCTTTTTGTAAAGCTATGGCTTGGAATTGTAAGATTCTTTACCTCCTTTGGCAAGCAGGCATATTCTTCTTCCAATACGAATCCGGAGCATTTACAGGTATCCGTAAATCGTTCCAGACAGCACCTTGAAATCATGCAGCAGATGATTACAGAACAGTTTACGCCACAGACAGGTATTGAGGTTGATTTATCCCTGATGCCGGATCAGACAAAGCTTGTGCTTGCTAATGCATCAGGAGATTCGCCGGATGTTGCAACGGGTGTTAACTATTCGATTCCTTTTGAACTTGGTATTCGTGGAGCACTAAAGGATTTAACAGAGTTTGATGATTTTGCAGAGGTCGCAGAGCGTTATACGGAAGGATTGCTGATGCCATACGTTATTGATGACAGCATCTATGCGATTCCTGAAACAATGAATTTCCAGGTATTGTTCTATCGAAAGGATATTCTGGAGAAGCTTGGACTGGAAGTGCCGGATACGTTAGAGGATGTACAGGCGATGCTTCCTGATTTACAGATGCGAGGATTGAATTTCTATTATCCTACAGCAAGAACGGTAGGTATGAAGACCTTCCTTGATACAACGCCAATTATCTTCCAGTCAGGAGGAAGACTTTATGATACTTATGTTGAGAATGCGACGATTACCAGTGAAGAGGTTGTAGAAGGATTCACAACGTTAACAGATTTGTTTACAATCTATAACTTGCCAAAGGATGTGCCGAATTTCTACCAGCATTTCAGAAATGGTGATTATCCCATTGGTATTTCAGACTTTGGTACTTATAATCTGATATCAAATGCAGCACCGGAAATTGATGGTTCCTGGGGTGTAGCACTGATTCCGGGAGTAGAGAATGAGGACGGTGAGGTTATCCGTTATTCGTCTGCAGGGGCAGAGAGTACTTTTCTCTTTGAATCTACGCCGGAAAGAGAACAGCAGGCATGGGAATTTGTAAAGTGGTGGTCCAGTGCCGATGTTCAGGCTGAATTCGGTCAGAGATTACAGATTACATATGGTGACGAATACTATTGGAACACGGCAAATTATGAAGCCTTTTCACAGCTCCCCTGGGACAGTGATGATAAGGAAGTAATCTTAGAGCAGTTAACATGGACTATGGAAGCTCCAAGAGCTCTTGCAAGCTACATGGTAGAACGTGAACTGTCAGATGCTTATAATCTTGTGGTACTTGGAGCCAAAAGTGCAAATGTAAGAGAAGCACTGGATGATGCGCAAAAGAATATCAAGCGTGAGACGTTAAGAAAGCTTGAGGAGTTTGGTTACATAGAGAATGGGGTAACCGTAAAGGAATATGAAGTGCCAACGATTGAGAAGGTACATGAAATCATTCAGAATTCTAAGAAAAATGCATCAGCAAAGAATGAAACGAAAGGAGGCAACTAAGTCATGACTCAGACAAAGCGAAAGAAAACAAAAGCTGCAAGAAGAGAGCATTCTAATAAAGCGGCATATGGCTTCCTTGCCCCTTACATCATTTTATTTACAACCTTCATTATTATACCGATGGTAGTAGCAATCGGATTATCATTCACAAGTTATGATACGATTCAGGCTCCAACCTTTAAGGGCTTTTTGAATTACATTAACCTGTTAACGGCAGATGATATCTTTATGCAGAAGGTATTACCCAATACGATAATTTATGCACTGATTGTAGGTCCCGGTGGATATATTTTATCCTTCCTTGTTGCATGGGCGTTATCACAGCTAAGCTCTGTACCAAGAACGATATTAACGGTTCTGTTCTATTCACCAAGTATGACCGGTGCAACCTCTATGACAGTACTCTGGAAGATTATCTTTTCAGGAGACCAGATGGGTTATTTAAACAGCTGGCTCATGAAGCTTGGTGTGATTGATGCACCGATTATCTGGCTGGTAGATTCCCGATATCTGCTTCCTATTATTATCATCGTCGCACTATGGTCAAGTATGGGTGTTGGATTCCTGGCCATGCTTGCAGGTATTCTGAATGCAGATGAAGAGCTTTATGAAGCAGCAGCAATTGACGGTGTGAAGAACCGTTTTCAGGAAATGATTTATATTACGATTCCTACCATGAAGCCACAGATGCTCTTTGGTGCAGTTATGGCAATCGTAGGAGCTTTCCAGAATGGTGCGATTGGTGTACAGCTTTCAGGAACGAATCCTACACCAAATTACGCAGGACAGTTGATTGTAAATCATATTGAGGATTATGGTTTTCTCCGATATGAAATGGGATATGCGGCAGCCGTATCTGTTGTATTGTTGCTGATGGTATTTGCATTTTCCAAGTTCTTCGGAAAAATGTTCAAGGAAGATTAGGAGGTGGCAGAGAATGGCTGGATACAAGGGAAGTAACATTAACCCTCGTAAGTTTGAGGTCGGACAGATTAAGATTCTTTTGATGCTTCTGCCGCTTGCAATCTTTATGGGAATTCCGATTGTTTTTATCGTGTGTCATGCATTCAAGCCTATGGATGAGCTGTTTGCATTTCCACCGCAGATTTTAGTACATAAGCCGACATTGGATAATTTTACGAAGCTGTTCAAGGCGTCCGCTAACAGTAATATCCCGATGAGCCGTTATGTATTTAACAGCATCATTGTAACAGGTTCCGTTGTATTATTATCTATCATCTTTTCCACGATGGCAGGCTTTGCATTATCAAAGCTTCGATTCAAAGGAAAATATGCATTACTGGAAATCAACAACACTGCATTGATGTTCGTATCGGTAGCAGTTATGATTCCAAGATATCTTGTCATTGATATTCTGGAAATTAAGGATACTTATTTAGCACACATCTTTCCATTGCTTGCGATGCCGGTTGGCCTGTTTCTGGTAAAGCAGTTCATTGACCAGATACCGGACGCATTGCTTGACGCAGCATATATGGATGGAGCGTCGGACATTAAGATTTACCGTTCGATTATCTTACCATTAATCAAGCCTGCGGTTGCAACGACGGCAATCCTTGCATTTCAGGCAGCATGGACAAATGTGGAAAGTTCGAATCTTTATATCAATGATGAGAGCATGAAAACACTGGCATTTTATCTGAATACCTTGGCAAATACGAATAATAACGTTGCCGGTCAGGGTATTCTGGCAGCAGGTTTGTTGATACAATTCATTCCAAACCTTGCGATATTCTTAATCTTAAGAAAGAGCTTTATGAATACGATGGCTCATTCCGGTATCAAATAAAGTGGGAGGCAGTTTGATATGAAAAAGAAAATAAGAAACATTCTGCTGCGCTCCTGTGCACTTGTAGTATGCTTTATCCTGATGGCAGGAATGACAGCATCGGCAGATACGCCTTATAAGACATACACGATAGACGGTTATGGTTATGTATTGGAAACACAGTCAGCCTACAATCCACTTGCAGCGATTACCAAGGTAGGAGAGACTTCCTTTGTTAATCCGGTGGACATGGCAATCAGTAAGGAAGGAAACCTTTATATTGCAGATGCCGGTGCGCATGTCATATTGGTAAGTAACCTTGAAGGTGAACAGGTTGGCATGATTGGAGAAGGTATCCTGCAGACACCGACCGGTGTATATGTAGCAGAGAATGGTACGGTTTACGTAGCAGACAAGGATGCGAAGAAGGTATTTGTTTTTGACAAACAGGGAAATCTGACTGCTGAGTATGGAAAGCCAATTTCGCCGATTTACGGTAACAGCATGGATTTCAAACCAAGCAAGGTTGTAGCTAATAAAACGGGAACCATGTATATCATTTGTGAAGGTAATATGAATGGTATCGTTCAGCTTAGTCCTGTGGAGGGTGGTTCCTTCCTTGGATACTTCGGAACAAACTATACCTCCTTAAGTCCATTTCAGATGCTGCAAAGACTGATTCTGACAGATGCGCAAAGAGCACAGATGCTAAGCAATATTCCATCAACTCCGACCAATCTGCATATTGATGACACAGGACTTATTTATACGGTTACACAGGGTGACCAGGATATGAGCCTGAAAAAGCTCAATATTGCAGGAAAGAATCTTTTGGATTCTGATCCATACTGGGCAGATCTTCCGGCTGCTGTCACAACAGGACAGTATCATAATATTCTGGTAGCTGATTCAGATGGATATATCTATGAATACAATGAAGAAGGCGAACTGCTCTTTATGTTTGGCGGACGTGACGATGGACGTCAGAGAATTGGTTTATGTAATAAGGTAGAAGCCATTGCTGTTGATGATAACGACAGAATTTATCTGTTAGATTCTGATAAGAAACAGATTCATGTATTTGAACCAACAGAATTTACGAATCTTTTGCATGAGTCACTTTATCTCTTCTCTAAGGGACAGTATACAGCAAGCAAGGAACCTTTGAGTAAGGTATTGCAGATGAACAGTATGTTCTATTATGCAAATCAGGCAATGGGGCATGCCTATTTACAGGAAGAGAATTACGATGAGGCGTTAAAGTATTTTAGACTTGCAAAGTCTTTTGATGGTTATTCCGATGCTTTTTGGGAAGTACGTAATATCTGGATTCGTAATTATCTTGTATATGCGGTTGCCGCAATCATTCTTGTAATTGTCGCATACAAAGGTGCGAAAAAGGTATATATAGCAAAGCACGGCAGTGTGGAAAAAGTGGATATTACCCATAGAAGTAATCTTGGGGCGCAGCTTCGCTACAGTCTGCATTTTATGAGACACCCAATGGATGGCTGCTATGGTGTAAAGCGGGAAGGAAAGGCTTCCTGGGCTTGTGCCAATATATTACTGGCAGCATTTATATTGATTTCGATTATAGAGAAATATTTCAGTGGTTTCCTGGTAAAGAATGTAAGGGAAGGGCGTTACGACATACTTACCGATATTGGTTCTGTACTGATTATCTTTATCGGACTGACCTTATGTAATTATCTGGTGGTTACGATTAATGAGGGCGAGGGCTTTTTCAAGGAGCTGTACTGTGCATATGCATATTGCCTGACACCATTTATCGTCATCAAACCTTTTGTGATACTGATTAGTAATGTGTTGACCTATAATGAAGTATTCCTGATTTCCTTTGCCAACATTGTTGTATGGGTATGGATGCTTGTCCTTATTCTGCTGACACTGAAGGAGATCAATAACTTTACGGTTAAGGAAACAGCAAAGGCATTAGCTATAACGGCATTTACCGTATTAATTCTATCCTTGCTTGTATGCATAATCTATGTACTGTTTTCACAGGTAATTGATTTCGTGGTAACAGTAATACGAGAGGTGGTGTATCGAATTGGAAGCTAAGAAGAAAACAGTGAAAAAGAGAATACTTGGCGTAATCATCCTTGCGGTACTCATCCTCTTGGCAGCAATATGCTATTATCTGGTTACGAATTCCGGTAAGAAGGATGGTCTGGATTTTGGCCAGATTCAGCAGACCCTGCCAGAGCCGGCAGCTGCCTTAAGTAATGGTACAACAGATACCTCCAAAACCTTGGAGGGTCATACGTTAGTAGCAGAAAATGACTTATATGAGCTGTATCTGTATGAACCGGCTCTCTCCATTATTGTCCGTAACAAGAGTACAGGCGCAGTTATGGAGTCTACCATCAGAGATAACGAGAAGCTGGCTAATGTAAATGAAACGTGGAAGGGCTTTTTACAATCGGGTGTTGTGGTAGAGCTTCAGGAGGAAACGAATACCAT
>JALEWA010000229.1 GCA_022788085.1 Lachnospiraceae bacterium | reverse complement strand
CAAGCACCTTGCCTTTGAAGAACTGACCCCCACTCTCTTGCGGGAAATGATCGAGAAAATTGTGGTGCATGAGTGCAGCTATGATGAGAACGGCACCCGCAGGCAGGACATTGAGATTTATTACAGCTTTGTCGGCAAGATAGACTTGCCGGAAGCCTAACGCCTGACCTATCCGACACAGCCCTAAGTGCCGGATAGGAACGGCAAAATTTTTTACACTTCTATTACTTCTTTATCGCACATCAGCAAAGAGTCTGGGATTATCTTACATAACCAAATGGACAATATATATGAAAGTTGCATACAGGAAGGAGTTCTGGGAGCAGGACCGAATTTGGAATATTTATCTGCCATTAACTCATCAGTACAAGATTGGTTGTTGGATAAATAATGCTATTAGCCAAAAATGAAAAAAAGAAGAAAATGGCTAATAGAACAAAGTGAACCAAATAGAGGACGATGAATAAGGCATTCCTGATGAATGGACTAATTTTATTCAGAGTAAAGAGTGGATGGATAAAATGTTGCTTGATATTTGATTAATTACAAGGAGAGATTTGAAAATGGTATTAACGGAAGTAAGCAGAGATATTCTTTCAATGAGGATAAAACGCTAATTCGTGCAAATCAGGGACATTCTATTCCCGTTGATGTTGACTTAGAAGAACAGGAGCCACCAAAAATCCTGTGGCACGGAACTGGTGAGAAGTACGTTGAATCAATAGATAGGGAAGGTTTGATTCCAAAGAGTAGACTATATGTACATTTATCTAAGGATGAAGAAACTGCAGTTAAAGTCGGATCTAGACATGGAAAGCCAGTGCTTTATCATATACTTGCTAAGCAGATGCATGATGATGGATATAAGTTTTATCTTTCTGCAAATGGTGTTTGGCTTACGAAAGAAGTTCCTTATCAGTATTTGAAAAAACTTGAGAAATAGCAAATACTATAAAATTGGTAAAAAGAATCTGGTAAACATGGAAAAAGTGGATGATCAAGATGAAGGATTTTAAGATGACATTTTATACCACAAGTATAATGACAACGAAAGATAACTGTGCTATAGTACGATATAGATAAAAGATAAGCGGAGCAAAAAGCGCTCCACAGAAAGGAAAAAGACATGGCAACAATGAATCGTTTATATCAGCTTCATATTGAACGTAAAGCAGCTACACTCCTCAAAGGATATGAGTGGAGTTTTGATTCTATGCGCTCATTTAAGGCTAAGCATAAACGAGAAAATTGTGTTTTAGAGATTGTCGCGAATCCGGGGAAATAGGATAGAAGGACAAAAATAGATAAACATGTTTTAGCGTACCGCTTACCTTGGATGATGAGGTCAAGCGGTATTTTTTATGCTTCTTTAACTCAATGGTAGAGTAACCGGCTTTTAACCGGTAGGTTGTGGGTTCAAATCCCATGAGGAGCATTTGTCCAATGATATTTTCAGAAAGGGAGCAATTATGGAAGCATTAGAGATCAAAGGAAAAGTAAATACAGCTATCTGCTACGCAAAGGTAGTAGAGGATGAGGCTATAGAGCAGATTAGACGTATGTGCGATTACGTAATGACAGAAGGCTCAAAGATAAGAATCATGCCTGACGTTCATGCCGGTAAAGGCTGCACTATTGGAACCACAATGACAATCGTTGATAAGGCAGTTCCAAATGTAGTTGGAGTCGATATCGGATGTGGAATGTACACGGTAAATCTTGGAAAAATAGAGGTTGATTTTGAAAAGGTAGATGAGGCAGCCCATTTTATTCCCTCAGGAATGAACGTGTGGGAAGGCCGTCAAGAGCGATTTGATCTTACAGAACTTCGCTGTTACAGAGAACTTAAGGATTCAAAGAGACTTGAGAGATCTCTTGGCACGCTTGGTGGTGGAAATCACTTTATCGAGATTGACGAAGCTGCAGATGGGACAAAGTATTTAATCATTCATTCAGGCAGCCGTAATCTTGGTAAGCAGGTAGCAGAAATATATCAGCGATTAGCAATTAACCTTATTGTTATCGATACAGATGTAAAGGCGCAGATTAGCGCATGAAAAAATATGCGGAGCTGAGATTTATTGACTCCAATACGGTCCCCTAGTCTAATGGTTAGGACACTGGCCTTTCACGTCAGAGATACCGGGTTCGAGTCCCGTGGGGATCATTTTACACTCCGTTTCGGTCGGCGCAGGGCAACAGTCCACCGGACTGTTTGCGCCCTTCCGCAAACGCTAAATAGGGCTGACGTTTTTATTGTACAGCTCATTTTTTATGATGTGTTTGAAGAGAGGTATGATGCAAAAGTATTCCATAATAAGACCATAACATTCAGTGGTCATCCGAAGTTTATTGACCTGAAAGAGAATACAAGTCTTAAGGTATTGTGTACTTCTGTATCCTATCTTGCAGATGGAATTGAAGCAGAGCTTACTGAGGAGGAAGAGGAACTGCTTTCTGTATTCAATAGCCTTGGAAGTGCCGTACTTAAAAAGGTTGCTATTGATCAGATGAAACTTCTGGTAGGACTAAAATAAAGTGGTTACAGTTGCGGCGTAGAATAATAAATAAGGGATAGAATATAATATTTGATAGATAGAACTTGAAAATGATTGGTTGGCGATATATAATGTAAATACAACATATAAATCGCCAAATGAGCTGATGACATGTCAAATATGGCGATTTATAAACGTAATTATGTTTTGAGGTGATAAAGTGAGAATCGTTGGCAGAAATAATGAAAAAGAAGGACTTATGCAGTGCCTGCTTTCCAAACGTCCGGAATTTGTTGTTGTTTATGGAAGAAGGAGAGTCGGAAAAACTTACTTAATCAGAGAGTATTTTAACAAGAGCTTTTCTTTTTATGCTACCGGATTAACTTCTGAAAAAACTAAGGGACAGCTACGCGGTTTCACTGCAAGTCTGAACGAATACGGACATGCTGAAAAAAGCATCCCCGCAGACTGGTTTGAAGCCTTTTCAAGGTTAAAGGCACTGCTTGAAAGTGTAAATGTCTACCGTGAACCTATAAATAATAAAAGGGTTGTGTTTCTTGACGAGCTTCCCTGGATGGATACAGCGAGATCTGATTTTAAGAGTGCTCTTGATTATTTTTGGAACAGCTGGGCATCAGCACAAGAGGATATTGTACTGATTGTCTGCGGCTCTGCTACTTCATGGATTATAACGAATCTGCTTACAGACAAAAAAGGCTTTCACAACAGGGTTACTAGGCGCATTCATCTGGCACCTTTCACGTTGGCAGAGTGTGAGCAATTGTTTGCCCTTAATGATGTGGTCATGACGAGAAAGCAGATGATAGAGAGCTATATGATTTTGGGTGGAATTCCACATTATCTGTGTCTGTATGATTCACGTCTTAGTCTGGCACAGAACATTAACGAATTATGCTTTAAAGAGCATGGACAGTTGGCGAATGAATATCATAATCTGTTTTATTCGTTATATGACAAGCCGGAGAAACATTTAGCTATACTGGACGCCTTGGCTAAACATAGAACAGGACTTACAAGAGCTGAACTTTCTAAGGAGAAAGCGATAGGAGGCGGATCAGTTTTGACCAAGGACCTCCTGGAACTTGAAGAGTGTGGGTTTATACGAAAGTATATAAACTGTAAAAAGGGCGAAGGGGAGCCATTTTATCAGTTGATAGACCCATTTGTACTTTTTTATATAGGATTTATCAAGAACAAAAAATTTGATTCATGGAATGAGTATATTAACACACCGGGTTATAATGCGTGGCGTGGAAATGCTTTTGAAATAGTATGCATTAATCATATCGAACAGATTAAGTCAGCACTTGGAATACGAGGTATTGAAACACATGAGTTCGCATGGAGAAGTACAGAACCCGGGGAGAGTGCTCAGATTGATCTGGTGATTAAAAGAAAAGATGGAGTTTCAAATCTTTGTGAAATGAAATTCACAAATGAAGAGTATTCGCCTGATGAAGCTGAGTATCAGAAAATTGAAAACAGACTTTCTATGTTTCAAAAGGTGACTGAAACGAAAGATGCTGTTCACTTGACTCTAATTTGTGGAAATGGTTATAAGCGAAGCAAATATTCCGGAATTGTACAAAATGTTATTGTGGGTGATGACCTGTTCACATAAGGATGGAGAATATGGGAAACGAATCAGGAGAATGGATAATGCGCGAAGCAACGAGCCAAGTGCCAAGCTTGCTTGAGCATTTGGCGGCTGCCGCGACTGAGAAGCGTAGCTTCAAAGTGTATGGCTTGGACTGGAATGATCCAGAGTGCATTCATACAGTAGATGAAGCAATTGAATATATTAACAGTGTAGGCTTTTTGCCTTTATTTAAGAACGATATTCCTGGCTTTTCTCTTGAAGAGAGAACTGTGCCTGAATACTGGTGGAGCGGTGACAAAGAGAAGGATCCCTGGGAATGGAGACAGATTATTGCTGAACGTGGGAATATTCTGTATGGAAAGTTTTTCTGTAAAAAAGCAGGCTTTATTACAAAGGAGTGGTTTCCATACTTTGCCAATTATAGGCGTGATGGATACGACTTTGATGCTCTGTACGAGGATGGAAAAGCGCCTATCAGGCAAAAGAAAATCATGGATCTTTTCATGGAAAAAGAGCCATGTCCGGAGCTGTTTTCTTTTGAAATAAAAGATCAGGCTGGATTCAGAAAAGATGGTGAGAAAAACTTTGAGGGAACTATTACTGATTTGGAAATGAAGACATATTTGTGTGTTCGAAATTTTGATCAGAAGGTAAACAAAAAGGGTGAAAAGTATGGATGGTCTGTAGATGTCTATACAATGCCAGAAACAATACTTGGCTACGATTATGTGACTAAGGAATATAGAGAGGAGCCAGTTGATTCTGCTAAGAAGATTGCGGCTCATATACCATGAAACACCTATGTATGCTGTGAAATGGCTTTTTTTCTTAAGAGATATTCTTGAAGGAATGGGTGAGAGAAGAACATTTAGAGTGTGTCTTCACTATCTTGCTATTTCTCAGCCTAAGATTGCACAGGCTGTAATCAAGTATGTGCCTGAATATGGCAGATATGATGATGCGTTAGTCCTTTTGGATACTTTACTTGCCGGTGATGTTGCAGCAATGTATAAAGAGCAGCTTGATAAAGACCTTAAGGCTATAAAGTCAGGAAAGCCAGTGTTCCTTCTTGCAAAGTGGCTACCAAGCATCAATACTTCATCTGCTAAGACAAAGGAATATGCAAAGAGACTTTGTAAGCATTTTAAAATGTCTCCGAAGGAGTATAGAAAGACCCTGGCAAAGCTTAGAGCCTATGGAAACGTTGTTGAGACTAAAATGTCGAAGTCAGCCTGGGATGAAATTAATTACGAAACAGTTCCTGCAAAAGCAAACATGAAATATGACAAAGCTTTTGAGAAGCATGATTTGGAGCGAAGAGCAGAATATTTTGAAAAGGTATTTCTCGGAGAAGGTAAGCTTAATGCGAACGGTCTGATGCCTTATGAAATAGTTCATAGAATAACCAAAGGCGACAGTTATTGCCGAGGCCTAAAAGGAGATCTTCTTTCTGAACTTATGTGGAAGAAGATTGTTGCAGAAGGCTTTAGGAATGACTGGGGTTTTGAGGATGCTATTGTAGTAGCGGATGGCTCTGGAAGTATGTATTCACGTGCTTCAGGAAGCAGTTCTGTTATGGCAATAGAAATCTGTAATGCACTTGCAATTTACTTTGCGGAGCAGCTGCAAGGAGTATTTCATAACAAGGCCATAACCTTCAGTGAACGTCCTCAGTTTATTGAGCTTAAGGATAATACCAGCCTTAAGGACAAACTTGAGATTATGTTTTCTCATTGTGAAGTGGCTAATACTAACATAGAGGAAGTTTTTAGTTTGATTCTTGAAATGGCAAAATGTAAGGAAGTTCCTAGAGAGGAGCTTCCTAAGCAGGTTCTTGTCATTTCTGATATGGAATTTGATGCAGATACTGCTTCTGGAATGTCTGTGGAAGGACAGACACGATTCCGATGGTAGATAATGAGGAAGGCTTATGTCTACTATTTACGCTATTTTTATGATACGATTTTGCCAGTAAAAGAGTACAATGGAAAGCAAGAGTTATTTTACACTCACTTTTGACGTACAATCATTATTATCCATTATTGTAAAATAGTTGTAAATTCTTCTTCTGAGATAGGTTTGTAAAAATAGTAACCTTGAATCATATCACATCCTGCCTCCTGAAGGAATGCTAACTGTTCTGCATTCTCTACTCCTTCTGCAATGACCTTGGCACCAATATCGTGAGATAGTCCGACAGTATTTTTTATAATTGCTTCTGATTTGGCATTTTTCCCGATTTTTGCGGTAAAACCAATGTCTAATTTAATGATATCAAAGGCAAAGCTTTCCAAAGTAGACAAGGATGACATTCCACTTCCAAAATCATCTAACAAAATCGAAAGACCAAGCTTTTTCATTTCATTGAGAAAAGAAATAGCATCGGATTCAAGAACTGCATAAGCAGATTCCGTAACTTCAAGCTTTAGTATATTTTGAATATTCTGATAGTGACCAAGTGTAGATGTAAGGATGTTAAGGAGCTTTGTATCATAAAAATCCACACGCGAAAGGTTAACAGCACATGGGATTACCTGCTGCCCATTCTGCACTCTTTTCAGATTAAAATTTATTACGTTATCAATCATATAACTGTCAATTTTGCTGATGATACCTTCCTTTTCAAAAACAGGAATGAACTGGTATGGAGGAATCATCCCTTTTTCAGGATGCTTCCATCGTATTAAGGCCTCAGCACTGATGATTTTCCGGGTTTTGGCATCAACAATTGGTTGATAGTAAGTCAGGAACTCTCTGTTTTGCAAAGCATGATCTACTTCAGAAACAAATCGTCTCTGATTTACATACTCATTACTTTGCTTTTCATCAGATACTGCATAGGGAACACCATGCCTTGGTAAAATCGCCTTTTCGGCAAGCTTTGCCTGATCCAGCATATATTGAACTTTCTTTGTGGAGTCTGTGATATGATAAATTCCACATTTGATAAGCAATGGCATACGTTTTGAACCTTCTACATATTCCTGATGACATAGGGTTTCAAACTTCTGTGGCGTGATATTTGTTGTCCTTGTAATCAAAACAAAATGGTCACTTTCTAATCTGGCAATTAAAACGGGCTCTAATTCATCGACTAGAATATCACGTTCCCTAAAAATAACCATATCTCCACTTAAGGTTCCCAATAAATCATTAATAGCCTTAAATCCTTGGATATTCGTATAGACAAGGGAATATCCTTCCCCTATTTTACCCTGTTTAAGCAGGATTTCTGCTTTATTTAAAAATCCGGTTCTTGAGTATTCATCTGTCATCCAGTCATGGTCAAGCGCCATAGAAATATCTACCAGACAAACAAGAAGTCTGGTCTGATTTTCGGCAATTGGCACCGCACGCAAATTGACAGCCTGAATGCTATTCCAAACGTCCATATGAATGGTTCTCACATAACTACCCTTAGCAGACAGTTCGCTTATGATTTTTTTGGTCGAAACTTGTTCTATAACAGCCTGTTTTTCATCAGTTACAACAAGTGTAGCTGAAAACAGAGCAACCAACTCATCAAAAGAATCTATATGAACAGGTATCAGACCTTTATCCAGAAATCTGCTGCTCATATGATAAAAGATTATTTCGTCGGTTTCCGTATTAACTTCAAGTATCCAGTCATAGTAATTTGTAATAAGAGAGTCAAACAGTCGAATATGATCTTGATAAGCCTGATTTAAGGAATCACGAATATGGTAGTTGTCTTCATTGATGATGCCACTGGAAATAGGTCGAATAGAACCATTTTCTATGATTTCACCGCTACCGAATAATTCAGTAATGCCATTTCTCAGGATAAAGTAGCTTCCGTCAGGAATCATGTAAATTTTACGGCCGATACTGTCTTTGGTAATGACGTCGTTTATGTAATCCTTCCCGCCTAAAGTAATCGTTTTTATATATTGGCTGTGGGGAAGAATTTGCATACTTGTTAATCCAAGCCCACTGGCAGATTTGACAAATTCAGGGTCAATACTTTCTCCTTCCAATTCAGGAGCAAGGTAAACCTGTGAAGCAGCATTTACGCTTCCGGCACTCAGGCCAATAAAAAGACCATCAAAAATCGTCTGATCAGAAAGAATTGCCTTCAAATCACATTGTTGCATAAAACAATTTTCTGTAGGAGCGTGTCCACCTGACAAGTAGAAAACATCTGCCCAAAGAAGTGCTTCTTTTAACGCTTCTCTGCTAGAATTTCCGGTAAAATCATTGTGATTATTCTGAAAGGTTTCCATTGTTCTATTGTCAAAACAACGAATCTCACCAATGGAAAAATCCGCCAATGTAAAGGCATCATAAAATTCCTGCGCAATATGATCAGATAACTGGGCATCTGCAGGAGCACTGGAAAAAACCAATACATGTGAGTCTGGCTTCCAATATCGTTTTATGTTTTCTTTAAAATGATTATCATCGCGAAGAGGTCTCGGTTTATAGTCACTTACAGTCTGATAATCCAAAAAACTGCTTGTAAGAAAAATTATCATATAAACTATGTACCTTTCAATATTGTTTTGTAGTTTGGCAATCTATTTACGCAATGGTCGATTTGCCGGTAAAAATTAATAATAAATTGCATTAATACTTATATATACATTACCATTACAATGTTGGAATAGCAACAGTCTAATCAGATAATAATGTTAAAACACAGATTTTGACAGAAAATACCCATCTTTGGCATTTCCGGTAAGGTATACTCTGTACTTTGTTCCCCAGATAAGATCTGCGTACACTTCGCCCTGTACCCTGGTCATTTCTCCGTCCTTATCCATGACACTTAGTGTAATTTTTCCTTCATCACCGTCATAAACTCCCCCCAGAAAAATCTGCCTCAATCAGTTGAAAATCAATATTCTCACCTTCCAAAAGAGCACTGCCATCTGCATTGCACATGTCCTGGTCTGCCTCACGATTTCCACTGTTTACATTAAGTTCTAAACCATAAACTTCATCCACTGTCAGGGTAAACTTTTGCCTGAAATGTGACCGATATTCTGAAACGATATTGTTTGAGTTGCTGAAAGTGTTATAATATTTCCGAAAGGAAGTCTCATTATGATCGATATCAAATACATTTCAACAAAAGAAACTGCCAAATTTTGGGATAGGGGGATTTATGGAGAAGAAACCAAAACAAGTAGAATTTTATTTGGGAAGATTAGGAAGGCTTTTGCCTTTATTAACAGCATGCATCATAATCATATGGGCAGCATGTAATCAGTCAAATGTAAATGGTTATGTAGTCGCTTTTTTTGCGGCGGTAGTCGTTGGTGCGGTTTTTGCAAAGGATGACCAGGCCTATGGAGCGGCGATTATTCATGGACTTAGCAAGCCTATGTTTTCGGTCATTGTGCTTGCGGTCATTTTGGCAGCGATTTCCGGGAAAATGATTTCTTCCAGCGGCATGGTGCAGACCATCGCATCGTATGTGGTTTCTGCCGGACTGACAGGTCGATTTTTCGTTGTCGCTACATTTGTGATTACCTGCTTGCTTGCATTTGCGACAGGAACATCGGTAGGGACTTATTTTGTTGTGATTCCGATTCTTTTTCCGGTCGGTGTGATGGCAGGGGTTGCTCCGGAATATATGATTGGAGCCATTGTATCGGGAGCAGCATTTGGTGATAATTTAGGACCGATTTCAGATACAACCATCGCATCCTCTACCACCCAGCATGCAGATCTTGGGATGGTGGTCAAAACCCGTACCCGTTATTCCATCCCGGCAGCGGTGGGTGCTTTGATCCTGTTTTTTGCCTTTACCAAAACAACAGATGCAAAGGTTGTTCTGGAGGGGGTAAAAGAAGCAGCTGAGAAGCCGGTGAGTCTTTTGATGCTGGTGATCCCTGTAGTGATTATTACGTTGTGTCTAATGCGAAAGCATCTTGTAGTTGCATTATCCTGGGGGATTGTAGCTGGAGCTGTAGTGGGACTGATCAGTGGTATTTATTCAGTGAGTGATTTTCTGGCTTTTCCGGGGGGATTCTCTGTAGAAGGTTTGGTGATCACGGCAATCACAGGTACGGCAGGTACCATATGTATGCTGATAGGGGTATTTGCACTGACCGGTGTCATGGAAGCGAGCGGGATGTTTGAAAGTGTAGGTTCTTTATTGAATCGCTTTTCAAGATCAAGGAAAAGTGCGGAAACTACAATTGTTGTGTCTGCAGGAATCCTGAGTATGATTACAGGAGTCATTTCCGTGGCGATCGTGGCACTGGGTGACCTGGTAAATGAGATCGGTGAAAAAAATGGTGTGGATCCCTGTCGTCGTGCCAATCTGCTTGACTGTACCGGCTGTGTTTTCTGCTTTTTATCGCCATGGACGGTACACTGCGTGATTCCAGCCCAGCAGTCAGCGCAGTTCGGGGAGAACTTTGCAGTTGCGCCGGCATCTATTCCTTTGGTGAATTTTTACTCAATCTGTATGCTCATTGTGTTGATTGTAGCAGTCTTTACTGGATATGGGGTGACGAAGAGAAAGAAAAAGATATCAAACATGTCATGAAATCTACTCCTATGCATGTTGATAATCCGGATTATCAAATGGGATTTATATGTTCTGATGAAGCTGGGGAATTTATGGCATTTTTGGTTGATAAAGATGTCAGAGGGGCAATTAACGGAAGCTCTAAAGGAACTATATCTATAAAAGAAATAATTAACTTCCGGCAGAGAGTCTTGAAGGATAAAGAATAAAGTATTAGGCAGGTAACTTATGATGAGTGAAATATTTGGAGTAATTGATACAGAAACAAACTTTTCCAATCAATTAATTTCTGTAGGAATCGTTGCAGTGAATGCAACTGATTATAAAATAGTAGATGAATATTATGGATTATTTGATCCACAATACAAATCCCATGCGATGTATTCACATGTATTGAAATATAAAGGTATAGAGATTAATAATGTAGCAGGCTCCCAGGAAATTATTGCAGATTTAGATGGTTTTATCGAGCGTAATGGAATAAAGAAGATGTTTGCTTATAATGCAAAATTTGATTATTCTCATTTAAGTGAACTTAATCATCTCGTCTGGTATGATATTATGCGACTTGCTGCGTACAGACAACATAATAGCAAAATTACAGATGAATTTGAGTGTTGCAAAACAGGAAGATTAAAGAGTAATTTTGGAGTGGAAGCCATATACAGACTATTGTCCGGAGATTACTACTATAGTGAAGTACATAATGCATTGACAGATGCGCGGGATGAAATGCAGATTATGAAAATGCTTGGGAAAAACATGGAAGAGTATGAGGTTGGGAGGATTAATTAGTGAGAGAGATGCCCCGAAAAGGACAATGCTGGAGTTGAAGCAAGAAAAAAACAGGACATGCCCATGGCAACGCCCGGGTTTTAAGTGACAAATTTTTCGAGATGGTGATAGACATGAGAATTGATATTGAAAGTCGAAAGGTTAAAATAATATAGCTATGTATGTTTATTCGTTAATATACATAGCTGTATTATTTTTTGATTTTGTCTACAGTCTGAGGTATAGAATAATACAACTATACCGCATGAGCAGAAAGTGGGACCACATTTAAAAAATCTCTGCCAATGAGAAGTGTTTGTATGGTATCATATAAATATATTTTTATCGGATTGTCCAATATTTTTTTAAATTAATTTTAACATAACAAGAAGGGAGTGATAATGATGGAGATTTCTAAACGGGATTGGAAGCTGTTTCGAGAAAGGATTCCTGAGTGGCAGGAGCATTATATGGAGCGATTGGTTAAGGAGTATATTAAACTACTCAGTTCTCCCGGAAATGCATCGGATCATTTTTGGGAGCTTGAGGAGAGAATGAAAAAGGACAAGAAGCATCCTGGCGTGATGATAGAACTAAATAAATCGGACGCTATTTGGGATATTGCGCTTTTGGTAAAAAAGAAAGTTATTACATTGGTTGATCTGGAAGGATTCAGTGGTGATCTGATTGATGCAGTGAAGCTAATACTGAGCAGGTGAATATTTGGGAGAAATCCTGAAGCAAGTATGCTTTCACTGAAGTATACCGGTTGAACGGCACGAAATATCTAATATGAAGTGGACCATTGCAATTGAATTGTTATATAGGCAGAATGGAGAACATACAGAAATTATGTAGGAGCAGATGTTGAGTATGTGGTTTGTGAGTAGAATAGAAGAGGCTGATTATGGTTGCGAGGAAAGAATGCCGGGAGAACCATTGATGGCGCTTGTTACATTGGAAAGTGACGATGGCAGAGAGTGCCGGTTTGAAGTATCAGAAGACTGGCTTTGTAATCAGGGGATTGATGAAGGTGATGAGTGGCCGGAAGATATAGACGAGCCTGATGAGTATTCTGAAAAGGCTATAAAAATGTCAGATTGGATGGATAACTATATGGATGCGCTTAGAGAAATGGACGAGGAATCTCCGGAAGAGCAACATGAAACTGAAAAATATACTGATTGTGGTAAATGATATTGAGCGAAGCATTTAAGGAGGAATAGAAATGAGTAGAGTAGATTTAGGGTCAAAACCATTGGTATTTCCAATGCCGGTATTAATAATTGGAACATATGACAAGGATGGAGTTCCAAATGCTATGAATGCAGCATGGGGCATGATTTCCGATTATAAAGAAATTTCAATCAGCCTTTCAGAACACAAGACGACTGAGAATTTAGCGGTAACAGGGGCATTTACTGTTAGCTTTGCGACAGAAGATACTGTAGTTTCCTGTGATTATGTTGGTGTTGAATCAGCATCTAAGGTGCCGAATAAGTTCGAGAAGGCGGGATTTACGGCAACAAAGAGTGAAAAGGTAAATGCTCCACTTATTAATGAACTTCCTGTAGCTTTAGAGTGCAAGGTCAAGAGTTTTGAAGATGGGATTCTTATTGGTGAGATTGTGAATGTAACAGCTGATGAATCAATTCTCACAGATGGACAGATTGATATCAAGAAGCTCAAACCAATTGCCTTTGATGCATCTGCAAATACATATGTTGCGCTTGGAGATGTTGTAGGTAAGGCTTTTTCAGATGGTCTAAAACTTAAATAAATATACAGGGATAACCAGATTAGAAGGGTTTAGAAGTAATGAATATTCAGATATTTGGAACAAAGAAATGCAATGATACCAAGAAAGCAGAGCGCTTTTTCAAGGAACGCGGTATCAGGTATCAGTTTATTGATATGAAGGAGAAGGGCATGAGCAAGGGGGAATTCACATCGGTTGCTCAGGCAAATGGTGGTCTTGAGAATATGATTAATTGGGAAGGGAAGGGTCAGGATACTCTTGCGCTTATCAAGTACATTGCTGATGAGGACAGGCTGGAAAAGATTCTGGAGAATCCCTCTGTAATCAAGACACCTGTTGTTCGAAATGGAAAGCAGTCTACACTGGGGTATCAGCCGGAAGTATGGAAGGGATGGAACTAGTGTACTTCATCATTGATAATTAGGCAGGCTCTTTGTCTATTTGCCCATTTCGCAAAGAACAATAAATCTGTCACTGAAAATGGTGCAGTAGGAATTAGGGATATCAATAAAAATCCCAACTAATTAGATCATTTCTGTGTTTTAGTCGGGGTTTTGGGAGTATCCTTCCCCGACTAAATAGATAATATAGCTAAGCTAGTAGGGATTTTTAGTAAAAAAATCTTGTTCATTATATTATTTCTATGTTTTCGTAAAGGCTTTGAGTGTATTTTCCCCGACTAAATAAAGGATTTAGCCAATTTAGTTGGAATTTTCAATAAAAAGATTCCGACTAATTAAATTATTTCTATGTTTTAGTGGGGGTGAGAACATTCTCACCAATTAAATATAAATTTTAAGGAAATAGAAGCTCTTTTTATTGATCCGGCAGTTAAAATATATTTTATTGTGAATGTAAATGTGGCAGTCAGTGACCGGTTCCTTGGATAGATATTTGTATTGAGAGATGGCGTAAAGATTTTAAAATCGGAGGATGTGGTTGAGCGGACGAAATTGCAAATGATGTATGAGAGATATAGATAGGTACAAGAAAAGAGGGAAAGATAAATAATGATAAAGACAATCAGAGGAGATATTACAAAAGTTGAAGATGCACAGGCAATTGTAAATGCAGCTAATTCAAGTTTACTTGGTGGTGGAGGTGTTGATGGAGCAATTCATAGAGCCGCAGGATCAGAGCTCTTATCTGAATGTCGCTATTTAGGGGGATGCAAAACAGGGCAGCACGGGACAGCAATGCCCATCATTGATAACTTGATAGTACTTGCTGTAGTATTAGATGTTGCTATGGATGATATTGTTGTTATTGATACAAACGTAAGTGCACAGATTAGTGCTTGAATAAAAAAATGGAGCCAAGAAAGCTCGGCTCCTGGTCTAATGGTTAGTAATAATGTGAAGATTATTTATCTAATCTGTTGATACTGCACAAGAAAGTGTGATATTATATAGCTAAATTTGATAAGGAAGGAAATGTACGGAATGTATACTAGTGTTTGTAGAAAAAACCGATAATGGAACATTGTTTTTATAGGCGGTTCCCCCGCCTTATTTGTGTACCATGAATCGATATTTTTCTGCAATATAGTAGCTTACGTAACAGGAGCGTGTTACATTTTGTTTTTGTATTCATGTTGCAGGGAGATTCCCTGCTTTTTTGTAATAGGAAATTGCTGTAACATAGTGGTAGTTATGATGATTGCCGCTGGACATCATCTTTTTTATCTTGGTAATATGCAGAAAAATATCTTTGAAATAAGTGAATAAGGAGATATTTAGTATGAATATTAAGGATAATGTATTAAAAGAAGCATTAAAGAATGTATATTTCATTTCAGGGACAGCATGTGGAGGAAAGAGTACAATTTCCCGTGAATTAGGTAATAAATATAATATTCCGGTATATGATATTGACCAGGTATTCAGTCAACATCAGGCTATTTCGAATATGTCAGATCAACCTGCCATGAATCAGAGCTTTGCGAATGCAGATGAGTTTTTTGGGAGAAGTTTTGATGAATACAGGGACTGGATTCTGAATAATACGAGGGAGCAGTTAGATTTTGTGATTACTGACTTGATCCGTATATCACAAAATCAAAAGGTAATCTGCGATTGTCATATTTTGGTGGAAGAGGCTAGACGTCTAACAGATGAAGCTCATATAGCATTCCTTTTAAGAGAACCAAAGAATGTAATAGATGATTATTGCAATCGTCCCGACCATACGGATTTTAAGGATTTCATTGAAAGTGCAACGGATGTGCCAAAAGCAAAGGCACTCTGTAATCAGGTTTTAGAAAGTGTAAATACAGGAAGATGCAAAGAAATAAAGGAAAGTGAGTTCTTCTATCTGGAAAGGGATGATTCAAGAAGTATTCAGGAAACGATGAGAATAATAGAAAATCATTTTGGATGGAATGAGAAAAAAGACTTCATGGAGCAGAGGGGGATAAACAAAAAGGAAATAGTCATTAAGAAGGTTGAAAAAGGAACTCAATTAGCTGATGATTTATTGAATTTTGTATGTAATTGCTCCTGGATAGAGATCAGAGAACATATCGCATATATGATCAGAGAATGGGTGTTTACAGATTGGGAAGCAATGTTTGTGGCTTTGATGGATGGAAAGATTATTGGAATGACTTCCATCATGAAAACGGATTATTACCCAATTCCGGAAATATATCCATGGGTTTCATGTGTATTTGTCTCAGAAGAGTATAGAGGTTATAAGATAAGTGGTATGCTAATTGATTTTGCCAATGAATATGCAAAAGAAAACGGCTTTGACAAGACCTATATTCCTACAGAGTTTTTTGGATTGTATGAACATTATGGTTACCAATATGTGAAGGATATTATAAACTATGGTGGTGACAGGGATCATTTATTTGTGAAGGAATTTAAGGACTGATAACAAAAATCATGAACTTTAGCAGTAAAAATGATTTGAAGGAGATAAGAATATAAAATGGGAAGAACAGAAAATGTATTAGTATTTGAAGATACAGAGAAATTGTGTACGAACAATGCGAGAATAAAGGAAGCAGTGAGGCAATCGACGGAAGGGCAGAAATTGATTTTAGAAAAGGATGAACTGCCGGTAGTAAATAGAAAACGGAATGACACGAAGGCAAAAATCATTGTATCCGGAAAGAGGACTTATGAAGCCGCTTCTGCATATAAGGATACAAAGGTTGTAGTACATAATTTTGCATCTGCATCCAATCCTGGTGGTGGTGTAGAGCGGGGATCAAGTGCGCAGGAAGAATGTTTATGCAGGTGTTCCGGATTATTCTTTAGTCTGAATACACCGAAGATGTTGAAGGGATTCTATATACCACATAGGAGAGCACACAATCCGATTCATAACGATGATATTATTTATACACCTGATGTGACAGTGTTTAAGTCTGATACAGCAGAACCAAAGCTTATGCCGGAGAGTGAATGGTACGACGTAGATGTTATTACATGCGCTGCTCCAAATCTGAGAGAGCAGCCAGGCAATGCATTTAACACAGGAGATGGAAGAAATGCTGTGAAAGTATCAGATAAAGAGCTGCTTGAAATACACGAGAAAAGATTAAGAAGAATACTGGACGTTGCTGTTTGGCAAGGAGCAGAGACAGTTATTCTTGGTGCATTTGGATGTGGTGCATTTATGAACAATCCTGAAGTAGTAGCATTGGCTTCAAAGAATGTGATTGAGGAATACCAATATGCCTTTCATAATATCGAATTTGCGGTGTATTGTTCACCTAGAGATAAGAGTAATTTTACAATTTTTAAAAGAGTGATTGGCGAAATAGAAAGCCGGTAAAAGCCGTCTTTACATTGAAAGTGGCAATTTGATAAAATGAAATATAAAGTATATATAATATTAGTAATGAAAGAGTGTGATATTTTTGGGCGACGATGCTGAATTATATCTAGATATGCAGGAAGACTGGTTTTGGAGGCAATCATGCTTTTGTGAAGAGCGGAAAGACGATAATTCAAATTATGAAAACCTATATTTGGTTGATGGAGATAACCATGTTTATGAAGCTATAAAGAATGTAAAAAAAATAACATCTAGTGATAAGGTTCTTATTTTTATTTCTCAAGAGGCTCTTAGGGAAAAACTAAATAGATATTGCAATAAGAATATTAATATAGTTCTGGTAAAAGCGGGTAATCAGGCTGTAGATAACAGAATTAAGGGATATTTTGGTAATGCCGTAAAAAGTAATAAATATAAAAATATATCTGTTATCAGCCATGATAAGGGGTATGATGATTTAGTACAAAAATATCGCAGAAAATACGGAATTGATAAAAGCAGGTTAAGTAGAAAAGATAGAATCTAACAGATAAAGGAGCAAAACTTTACTAATTCTATGTGTACTGTCGAAGCGGGAACAGAAGCAAACAGGCAGGATATCAAATTAATTTGATATCCTGCCTGTTTTGATAAATATCCTGCGAAATCAATCATTCTGCTTCAACTTGGAACGAACGATGGTAAATGCAGGGAGAACTAAAGCAAGGATACCGATGTAGCCTATAATAGAGGTTCCCTTCTGCAAAAGTGCCTTCATACCGAAGGAAGCACCGATTGCTGCAATGCCCAGAAGAATTACAGTGATGACTGCACGGCGGAGCTGTTGATTCTTGATAAATGTGAAGAGTCTATCAAATCTTGCACATCCGGCATTAGCCAGTCCGGCAGCACTTGTGAGAACTGCCAGTGTCATCAGGACAACAAAAACGATTGTCAGCCATGAGAATCCTAGTCTGCCAAGCACTGCCATAATAGGAACCGCAACGACTCCGGGGTTACAAAGATCCGGAATAACGGTTACATAGCAGAAGAGAGTAAAGGCAATGGCAATCATCAGAATAACAGTAATGATATATCCTGCAATAATTGCTTTTTTTGTCTCTTCCCTGTTCTCTAATACATCAGCAACGGACATAACGTTAAAACAGATAGTAGACTGGAAACAACCATATAAAATAGCACTTAAAATAGCGTGAACCAGATTAGGCTCCTTAGTACTTATGGGAGCTGCCGCGATTGCTGCGCCAAGGTCATACTGACCAAATACAAGACTTAGAACAGCTATTAAAATAACAACAAGAACGATGGCATACATCATATATTTGGATGCTTTGGACAGCAGCTTGGAACCATACAGACATAATAGAGCAGAAATGATAATGGTAGGAATTGCTGCACCCCAATAGCTGAATCCAAAGTTCATGAGTACGTTAGCTTCGCCTGATCCATGACTTCTTGCATATTCAGTCATATAGAACATTACTCCGCCTGTAACAAGCATTGCTAACAGAGGCATGAGCAGGCCAACCCATCCATACTTAACATAGTATGTGACACTAAATGCACTGGTTGCGAAGCCGGGACCAAAGTGACCGCCAAGCCATACTGCTGCAACACCCAGATAAGAAGTTGCAAAAATGTTTTGTTTTTTCATGTATTTTTTCCTTCCTCATAAGTTAGTTATGATCAAAAGATGTTCTTCCTGCAAGCGCATCCTTTAAATCCTGAGCCATTTGAACATGTAAGGGATGAGTCAGATAGTCCTGCAGATGTTCCTCTGTATCCAATTGGACAATTGCCATATAGGGGACGGTTCTTGCGTATCAAAGAGCGTCCCCCTGTATCAAGGCGATTGAAATTACTTGTATATTGGAGACAAAGCCGTATAATAGAATTATGTAAGAAAAGGAGAGGAAGCATGAAAAGAATAGCAGTTACATATGATAATGGACAGATTTTTCAGCACTTTGGAAAGACAGAGACTTTCAAAGTGTATGAAGTCGAAGATGGAAGAGTAGTCAGTAGTGAAGTTATTGAGTCTAATGGTGCCGGTCACGGAGCCTTGGCGGGGCTTTTGGCAGATCACACGATTGATGTGTTAATTTGCGGAGGTATTGGCGGAGGTGCCGTGGCAGCGCTTGAAGACTGTGGAATAGAAATATGTGCCGGAGCTGCCGGAGATACGGATTCGGCAGTAGAAGCATACCTTAAGGGTGAGTTAGTATCTGCCGGAGTTACCTGCAATCATCATGAGGAAGGTCACTCCTGTGGTCATCACGAAGAAGGACATTCCTGTGGAGAAAACGGAGGATGCCATGGAGGATGTGGATCTCATAGCACATTAGAAGGGCGCAATGTAGGGAAGACAGTAAGGGCTCATTATAAGGGCACTTTCAATGATGGGGTGCAGTTTGATTCTTCTTATGATCGTGGGGAACCGCTGGAATTTGTTTGTGGCGCAGGAATGATGATTCATGGCTTTGATGCAGCCGTTGCAGATATGGAAGTAGGACAGGTTGTTGACGTTCATCTGATGCCGGAGGAGGCATACGGTTTTCCGGATCCACAGGCAATTTTAACAGTAGAAATTGCTCAGATGCCGGGATCGGAGGAACTGAAAGTAGGAGAACAGGTTTATTTATCAAACGCATATGGACAGCCTTTCCCGGTGAAGGTGACGGCAAAGGATGATGCAACCATTACCTTTGATGCAAATCATGAGATGGCCGGTAAAGAATTGAACTTTAGAATTGAGTTGGTTGAGGTCCTGTAAGGAACCGTTTGGGGAAAGTGTGGTAAGCTAGGAGTACGATATGGGATATTTAATTTCAGAAACAACAAAGGAAGAACGTGAGCAGATTGTAGCAGAATCTCTTGGAAACATCGAGGCAACCTGTGATGGCTGTATGGCAGGACTTGCAGAAATGTATCAGGATTATATTGATGGAAAGAAGGAACTTCGAGAGATAAATATGGAGTTCAACGCAAGATATATAAAGGGAGAAGATATGCCAGGTAGAGAAAGATGCGAACATTATTGGTAGAAATCGTGACAAATATATACGAGATGAAGCATATTTTTGCTCAAATGAAAAATGAAATAAGATAATATAAAATCAAGAATCCGATTAGATAGAGATAAATATCTGATTGGATTTTTTAATAAATACACAAAATAAGATAGATATGCTTATTTACACACAATACGACACAAAACGCTGAAATATATTGAAAAAGAGCCATGTAGGGTATTATAATATTATTAAATAGTAGATATAAGATAGGAGAGTTATCACCAAAATCGGGAGAAGAAGGTGGAAGAATCAATGTATGAGCAGGAAAAACAACGGGCAATACATCTCTTGATATTGTTTGTCTGTACAATTTGGATAATCGCATTAACGGGAGAATCACTTCTTCTCGGTTGGGAATCAGGTGCTATGGTTCTGCTTTTGTTAGGACTGGCTGTAAGCTGGGGGATTCACATTACAGAAAAAATTCCGGAATCATTCAGACTTTGGCTATATTTTGTCCTGACAATGTTGACTTTTTTCTTTTATGGAATTCATGAGACCAGTATCTATGATTTGGCACCTGTGATGATAATGATCATCATTATGTATTCTGCAACAGAGACGTATAGCATTATCAGATTTTGTGTGGCTACATATTTCCTGACAATGGCGTATGATTTTGTGTTTGTGCTTGGCGGTTCGATGGAACTTTCTCCGCTTGTAGTCACAAGAACCCTTCTTCATTTTGCACTTGTCTATATGGCAGGAAAACTGGTGAAGATTGAGATGCAAAGACGCAGGAAGGAAAGAAAAATTACGGATGACACAATTGCTAAGCTGGAAGAGACTAACCGCAGCACAGAAGATTTCCTGACAAATGTGTCACATGAACTTCGTACACCGATTAATGCTGTTACGGGTATTACGGCAGTAATGTTGAAAAAGGAAGAAGATATTGAGAAAAGGAAAGATATATTTTCCATTCAGGTTGCAGGTCACAGACTGTTCAACCAGATTGGTGATATCCTTGATTATACAGAAATAGATACCGGAAGGATCAAGGTCAGCGAAGATACCTATATGATTTCCTCTCTTGTCAATGATATCATCATTGGAAACCGTCAATTTGAGAAAGAGAGTACGTTGGAACAGGTTTTTGATATTGATGCAGGAATCCCTTCTGTTCTTCTTGGTGATGAAAAGAAAATCAAAAAGATTTTAGAACATCTTATTGATAATGCATTTAAGTTTACCCCAAAAGGCGGAATTTATGTCAGAATATATGCGTTGCATAAGGAATATGGCATCAATCTATGTATCAGCGTAAGTGACACTGGTGTCGGAATTGATGAGGAAGAACTGGACAAGATTAGAGAGAGATTCTATCAGTCCAATGGTGGAAGAAACCGAAGGACCGGGGGGCTTGGTCTTGGATTGCCGATTGTGTATGGAATGGTATCTGCAATGGAGGGATTCATTCAGATTAAAAGTACTGTGGGAGAAGGAACAACAGTGTCTGTCAGTATTCCACAGAAGGTATCGAATGAAGCACCCGGCATGGTGGTGGAGAACCGGGAGGAGTTGTGCCTGGCTTGTTACTTAAGAGCGGAAAAATATGAGGTTCCGAAGGTAAGGGACTTTTATAATGAAATGATTTCCCATATGGTTCAGGGACTGGATATACCATTACATAGGATTTCTAATATTGATGAGCTCGAAAAACTGACGTCTATATATCAGCTCACACATTTGTTCATTGGAAATGAAGAATATGAAGAGAATAAATCCCATTTTGAAGATTTGGCTCAGAATATAAAGGTTATTGTAGTGGCAGATGAAGACTTTATCTTGCCGCAGGAAAGCAAGGTAAAGATTCTCAAAAAGCCATTCTACAGTTTACCGATTGTTAATATATTGAATGCCAAAGCAACAGAAGATGAAGAGCTGCTTAAGGAAAAATGTATGATCTGTCCGGGCGTCAGAGTGCTTGTTGTGGATGATGAACCTATGAATCTGATGGTTGCGGAGGGAATATTCAAAAACTATCAGATGAGTGTGACGACAGCAGAAAGTGGCAGGAAGGCAATTGAACTTTGCGAAAAGGAAGATTTTGATTTGATTTTTCTTGATCATATGATGCCGGAAATGGATGGAGTGGAAACATTAAAGCAGCTTCGTAGAATCCATGCAGACACAGGACGAGTACTTACTGTCATTGCGTTTACTGCAAATGCTGTCAGTGGTGCGAGAGAAATGTTCCTGAAGGAAGGGTTTGATGAGTTCGTCTCTAAGCCAATTGAACCTTTAGAGCTGGAGCGTATCCTGAAGAAAGTACTACCTAAGTCATCCATTTCCTTTGTGGATGATAATGACAGAAAATCTTTAGAGGCTGAGGAAGCAAAGGAGCAAGCGTCTCAGAAGGAAGAAACAGTTGGCGAACAGGTATTGGAAAAGCATCAGGAAGAAGATAAAATGACCCGGCTTGAAAATATCGGAATTCATACACAATCCGGTATTCAATACTGTGGTGGTGACAAGGAATTTTATATGGAGCTGTTGACTCAGTTTGCAAAAGATGCCAATCGAAAGAAAACGGAAATTAACGATTTGTTTGAAAAGGAAGATTTTCAGAACTATGGCATCCAGGTTCATGCATTGAAGAGTACTGCAAAAACGATGGGGGCAAATTCATTGTCAGAAAATGCAAAATGCATGGAAATGGCAGCAAAAAATCATGATGAAGTCTATATCAGGGAACACCATGAGACGCTTATGGCTGAGTATCATCAGATGGTACAGAGTATAGCGGACATATTTGATTTAGCTAAAAATTGCTCTGAGCAGGCAGTTGAGGGGGCTGGAACAATAATTTCCCAAGAAGACTTTCAGCAAAAAGTGGAAGGCGGTGAAGCAGGATGAACCCAAAGAAATTGATTCAGGCTATTGGAGATTGCAATCGGAGTCGTCAGGAGCGCATATTTCTGCTTCTTGTATCGCTTGGATTAATTGGACTGGCTGCCGGAGTTGTATCAGGAGCTGTGTCTGGGGGAAATATAAGTAATCTCATTGCAATGACTGTTGCATTTGTACTTCTTTTTGGTATTGCCTATTTAACCATCCGCTGTCATAAGATACAGTTAGGAGCAGTTACCATAGCATTTCTTATTATTTATTTTGTACTGCCATTCAATTTTCTGACAAGTGGAGGAATCTATGGTGGTGGTCCAATCTGGTTTTTGTTTGGAGTAGTCTTTGTTTGTCTTGTTGTAGAGAAAAAGATAAAATATGTTTTGATTATGAGCAGCTTTTTCATATGTGCAGTTTGTTATTATATCGCATACTTTTATCCCGGAATGATTGTTTCACATACGATTCAGGCTGCATACGTAGATTCTTATGTGACTTTGAGTATTGTAACAGTTCTGACCTGTGGGATGATTCTGTTTCAGAATGTAATTTATCGTTCAGAGAATGAGACTACGCAGAAGCAGAAAAAAGAGATTGAGGAATTGAATCAGATGCAGAACCGTTTCTTCTCCAGCATGAGCCATGAAATCCGGACGCCAATCAACACCATTATTGGCTTGAATGAGATGATTCTGCGTGAGGATGTTTCAGATGAGGTAGCGGCAGATGCCAGAAGTATTCAGGGCGCAAGTAAGATGCTTCTTACACTTATTAACGATATTCTGGATATGTCTAAGATAGAATCAGGGAAGATGGATATCGTGCCTGTTACTTATGATGTGGGAGCTATGCTGTCTGACATTGTTAATATGATCTGGGTACGTACCAAGGAAAAGGGTCTCGAATTTCATGTTGATGTAGATCAGGCAATGCCTTCGCAGCTATATGGTGACGAGGTACGGATTAAACAGATTCTGATTAATGTGCTGAACAATGCAGTAAAATACACATCGGAAGGTTCCGTTACACTATCGATTCAGTGCAAAAGGCAGGAGAATGGTCATGCACAAATATCGTATTCGGTAACAGACACAGGTATAGGAATTAAAAAAGAGAACATCCCTTTTTTATTCAATGCTTTTAAGAGAATAGACGAAGAAAAGAATCGCTATATTGAAGGAACAGGTCTTGGACTTTCCATTGTAAAACAACTGGTGGAGCTTATGGATGGCGAGATTGCGGTAAACAGTGTTTACACGAAAGGCTCAACTTTTGTAATTACCCTACCGCAGGGGATTGTCGATAAAAAAGAGCTTGGTGAGCTTAATCTGGAAACACGGCACGCCCTGAATGCAAGACAGCATTATAAACAAAGCTTTGAAGCACCGAAGGCACATGTTCTGATCGTTGATGATAATGAGACCAATCTTATGGTTGCGGAAAAGCTGTTAAGAGATACAAAGGTGAAAATTGAGACAGTAACCAGCGGTGGAGAATGTTTAAAGAAAACACTTCAAAACAGGTATGATGTTATCTTTATGGATCATCTTATGCCGGAAATGGATGGTATTGAATGTCTGCATGCAATCCGTACGCAGACAGGAGGCTTAAATCAGGATACTCATGTGGTAATTCTTACAGCTAATGCAGGCGGAGAGAATCAGGCTCTCTATCGAAGAGAAGGTTTTGACGGATATCTTTTGAAACCGGTCAGTGGTATACAATTGGAAACAGAACTTTTAAGGCATCTTCCGAATGAACTTGTGAACATGATGACAACAGGCAACTTGGTCGGTGAAGTAGAGACTCCGGTACTTGCACATAGAAATAAGCTTTCCATCATGATTTCCACAGAAAGTGCCAGTGATCTTCCAAAGTACCTGATAGAGAAGTATCAGATTGCGGTAATACCATATAGGGTATTTACTGAAGGCGGTGTGTTCATGGACGGAGAGGAGACTGAGACAGACGGAATTCTTTCTTACATGGGAGAAAGAGGAAAAAGTGTGCGCTCATTGTCGCCGGAGGTGGCTGACTATGAAGAGTTTTTCGCAGAGCAGCTGGTAAAGGCACAATATATCATTCACATAGCATTAGCGAAAAATGTCAGCAAAGCATACGAAAATGCTTTAGAGGCATCTAAGACATTTGATAATGTAATTGTGATTGATTCCGGACATCTGTCAAGTGGAATGGGACTTATGGCTCTATGTGCAGCGGAATATGCAGCAAATGGAATGACGGATGATTCTATTGTAAAAGAGATGGAGCATGTAAAGGAGCAGGTAAAAACCAGCTTCATTGTAACGGATACAGAATATTTGGTACGTTCTGGAAGAATATCACAAAGAATACATGCATTTTGCAAGGCGTTTATGATACATCCTGTAATTGTCCTAAAAGACAGCAGTATGAAGGTAAGAGCACTGAGGATAGGAACAAGGGATCGCGCATGGAAGAAATATATTGCATCTGCGTTGGATATCCGGGATGAGATTGACAGGAAAACCTTGTTTATTACGTATGCAGGATTAACAATGGATGAGTTAAATGAAATCAAAAAACAAGTGAAAGAGAAAGTGTCTTTTGAGCATATTATCTGTCAGAAAGCATCTCCGGCTATTGCAACAAACTGCGGACCGGGTACTTTTGGATTATTGTTTATGCTGAAAGACTAATCTATAGCCGTGAAGTTATGAAACAGATGCATGAAAGCAAGGAATGTGGGGGATTTACATGAAAAAGCAGTGGAAAAAGATGAGCATGCTGCTTACAGCAGTAACAATGGTATTAGTGGCACTTACAGGATGTGCACAGAATAATGGTAGAGCAGAATCCGGAATAGAACGAGGACAGTCGGATTTGGAATATGTACAATCCAAAGGAACCCTTGTCGTCGGTATCACGGATTTTGCACCGATGGACTATCAAGACGGGGAGAACTGGGTAGGATTCGATGCTGAGCTGGCAGAAGCCTTTGCAGAAAGCCTTGGCGTTACATTGGAACTGGTGGAAATTGACTGGGATAAGAAAACAGAGCTTCTCGAAAAGGGGAGCATTGACTGTATCTGGAATGGAATGACCAGGACAGAAGAACTGCAGGAAACCATTTCCTGCTCTGATCCGTATCTTTCCAATGCCCAGGTGATAGTACTGCGAAGCAATGAAATGGGACAATACAGTACAGTTGAAGCATGCCAGCACCTGTTATTCGCCGTAGAGGCTGGTTCCACAGGTGAGTTCCTGCTCAAAGAGAAAAAATACCGCTATACGGCTTATCCTACGCAAAAGGAAGCGTTAGAAAGTGTCCGTGCAAAGAAAGCAGATGCCACAGTGATAGATATTATTATGGCGGCATATTATACAGGTGATGGGCAGGAGTATGACGACCTTGGGTTTGATATTTCCTTAAACGATGAAATGATTTGTGTAGGTTTCTGCAAAGATTCTGATTTAGTAGAGAAAGTAAATGAATTCCTTAAGACCTCTTATGAAGATGGAACGGTAAATTTATTGGCAAGTCGATATGGGATTGAAAGTGCTGTTTTGGATTTTTAGCGAAGATAGAATTGCATGAAAGTTGGTGTTCTAGTGGAAAATCTCTATGATGAAAATAAGAGAACAGAAATGGATTTTCGGATTAACAAGTATACGTTGAAGTGTCTGCGAACAATGCTGATCGTCATTTTACTCATATGGCTTATGAATTTTTTGCATATCTTTATCGTAAACATGGAAATAATGTCAAGAGGCGTTGCGATTACTTCAGGCATATTTATAACTACTCTTATATTTGGGAAATTGGTTGATTTGCATAAAGCATGGGTGAAATATATTCTGGTTGCTTTTACCATATGTGCAATTACGGTTTTAGGAGTTACCTTAACATATCATACGCTGTTGCTTAGCGTGCTTCCACTGCTGATTGCGACACAATATGCGGATAAGAAGATACTTGTGTATTCTTATCTGCTTACATTGATCAGTACCTTTGTGATTGTCATGGGTGGGTATTTCTGGGGATTATGTGATGCTAATATGTTGTTACTGACAGTGGATCCTATCAGTTTCTATCAGGATTTAGCAGGAAAAAGTGTCAGCTTTGAAAGTATTAATGCAAATCCATGGTATACATTACCGATGTATTTTGCCATACCTCGTTGTATTCTTCTTTCTCTGATGCTTCCGGTTATTCAAAGCATATCCCGGAATATTAAGGAATCTGAGAAATATGCAGTCACGATGAAACAGCTAAGTGAAAGAGATGAGATGACCGGTCTGTTTAACCGTAATAAGTACTTAAGCATGATTCATGATGAATATCCTCAAATGGATAAGCTGTGTGTCATTTTCTTTGATGTAAATAATCTGAAGAAGATAAATGATTCACAAGGGCATGAAAAGGGTGATGCTTTGATTACTGCTGCAAGCAGTATGATTATGACGTTAACGGATATAAATAGAAAGGCATATCGGATTGGCGGGGATGAGTTTGTTATCATTGTGGAAAATCCGCAAGAAGGCGAAATCGATACGTTACTTCAAAAGTGGGAAGAACTTGTAGCGCTGAAAAATCAGAAAACAGAAGTTGATTTGTCTGTAGCAGTCGGGTTTGCATATGGAGAAGGAAAAGAGATAGATAAGATCATAAAAGAGGCAGACCAGCTGATGTATCAGAAAAAGAAGGAGCAGAAGAAGAAGAAGAAAGACTAAGCCGTTTTATTTTTCCTTAATAAAGTTCATAAATTCTTTATTGAAATTATTAGCACTCGTTATTGACGAGTGCTAATAATGGTGTTATAACATAAATATAACAAAGCAAACAAAAAGATTTACGGTTATGACACCGCATTTTATAAGGAGGAATGACATATGTTGATGCCTAGTATTTTTGGAGAAAGTTTATTTGATGAGTTTTTTGATGATTTTGCACGTCCGGTTAAGAAAGTAGCAGGATATAGTACACAGGCTCCGGCTGTTATGAAAACAGATGTGAAAGAGCACGAAACAGGCTATGAACTGGATATTGATCTTCCCGGATATAAGAAAGAAGATGTGCAGGCTCAGCTCAAGGATGGATACTTGACCATTACAGCTTCCAATAAGACAAGTAATGATCAGAAGGATGAAGAAGGAAAGTACATTCGCAGAGAAAGATATTATGGCACCTGCAGCAGAAGCTTCTATGTAGGAGAAGATATTGAGCAGGAGGATATTAAAGCGAAATTCGAAGATGGCATTTTGAAGATTGCTGTTCCAAAGAAGGAAGCAAAGCCAAAGGTTGAGGAGAATAAGTTTATAACAATTGAAGGTTAATAGCAGAATCATAGTTCCCTACAGGGGAGGTGATGATGATGGCAAAGAAAGATTATTATGATGTCCTTGGTATAAACCGTAATGCAGATGAAAAGGAAATAAAGAGGGCATATAGAAAGCTTGCTAAGAAATATCACCCGGATATTAATCCGGGTGATAAAGAGGCAGAACAGAAATTTAAAGAGCTTACCGAGGCATATAATGTTCTTAGTGATTCAGAGAAGAAAAAGCTGTATGACCAATATGGCTTTGCGGCGTTTGAAGAAGGCTTCGGAGCTGAAAGAAATCAGTCCGGTGACTGGGGTGATTTTTCCGGTGGCTTTGGAAATGGTCGCAACTATCAGGAATTTCACTTCACCGGTGATGGTACAGGTGATTTCTTCGATGATCTCTTTGGAGATTTGTTTCATGGTCATGGCAGAAGCGGATTTCATTCCCGGACAGAAGGCGACTTTGGAAGTGGCTTTCGTCAGAAAGGTGCTGATGCCCATGCTGATATCAGGATTAGTTTTGATGAAGCTGTTTCCGGTTGTGATAAGATATTGCAGATACGGGATGAAAAGGGAAAAAACAGTTCCCTGCAGGTGCATATTCCGGCAGGCATAGACGAAGGTCAGAGTGTTCGACTGAAGGGTAAAGGCGAAGCCGGTATTGGAGGAGGTTCTTGTGGGGATCTTCTGCTGAAGGTTCATATTATGCCTAAAAAGGGATATGAGAGAAAGGGAGATGATGTTTATGTGACAGTAAATATCCCCTATACAACAGCAGTGCTTGGTGGAGAAGCCATTGTCCCGACTCTTACAGGAAAGGTATCCTGTAAGATTGCAGCCGGAACGCAGTCCGGTAGCAAGATTCGTCTTAGAAATAAAGGAATACCATCCATGAAAAACCCCAGTCATAAGGGTGATGAATATATTGTGATTCAAATAGAGGTACCGAAGTATCTGACACCCGAGGAACGTCAGATACTGATGGATTATGACAGAGTGCATCATTCTAAAAGAACGAGTGCTTAAGAAAACCCCATTGTCATCATGAGACAATGGGGTTTTTGCGTGCTAAAACATACCTTTTATATCGCAAATAGAACCGTCTTTTGCATGAAAACGATACACGTTAGGAGCTGCATTTTCATGAATCATATAGTAGGAACCATCAAAACAGGAGACATAGTACGGGGTACCGTTATTTCCAAACAGATGGTAGAGATTCTCATAATTTCCAGTACTGAAATCTTCCAGATTTTTTGCACGGATAACAGTAGAAGCCTGTAGGTTATATTGTCTGTCAGTAGATATTGTGAGGAAAAAGTAACCGTCAACAACACTAATCTGTACCATCCCGGCTATATTGTCAGCAACAGGATACTCGTTTATGATTTCAAAAGTATCTTTATTGACCATGAGGATACTGCTTCTTTCTACCGCAGGAAAAAGAATGACATCTCCCAATATGGTAAAGGAGCGTACATAACAGTTATTAAGCTCAGGAATGGATTTCGTTTCCAGCAAAGTCACAGATTTTGTCCCTGGTGTTCTTTTATACAGAAACATTTCACCGGTCATTGAACTCCATACATAGAATATTTCATTCGTATAGTCATAATAAGTAAAGTGTGGTCTGATACCAACATTCTCAAAAGTTTGTAAAGGCTTGAATCCGTCATATGTTTTTTCAAAGGTCAGAATACGGTTCTGATCGGTATCGGTGACCATATAGATTTCTCCATCGCTCGTAATGGCATGAGGTTTTTCTACATTTCTGGTCATAACCTTCCAATATCTTAATTCCGTGCCAAGATTGTCGGAGTAAATGATTTGATTATGGTTGCAGTCAACAATAAAGTAAGTGTTATTAATCTTTGTGATTTGTGTTGGCATAAGCAGATAAGAATAACCGTTTTCTGCCGCATATACAGGGATAGAATACACACAAATGCTAAAGATGATTATGGCAAGAGAAAATGATATATATTTCTGAATGGATTTTCTTCCTATATTAATTTTCATAGCTGGTCTCCTTATAGATAATCTTTCAACATTGCAATAGTATAGTTACTGTTCACAGATAATATTCCGCGAGGTGTTTTGCGAAGCAAAATCCCGAGAATAGCAGCGCCAAACGCAATGTATTGCGTTTGTGTGCATAAATTGTTACTGGAACGAGGTACGAGTGAACAGTAACATAGTATAGCATAAATGGACAAGATTCAACAACTTATATTAGTAATTAGAAGAAAATTGCTGTATAATATGTTACTGTTATGTAATAATCTGTTTGGAGGTGCGCGTTACATGAAACGTAAAGAAAATATATTATTGGTGATTCTGCTTTTTTCAGTAGTTGTTTTAGCAGGGTTACTGTTTTTTCAGGTTATGAAGGGAAATAGAAAGCAACCAGAGGAGATAGAGGAAACAGAACAGGTACAGGAGTCTGCGCAGGAAGCTTCCCTGGAGGAGGAATCCCAAAATACGGAAACTCATACAGGGACAACAGAAGAGGAAACAGAATCCGGCAGCGAGACCATGGAAAAGGAGAAGGAAGGATATATTATCATTGGAGACAGTCATGCAGTCGTTACCGATGGACAAGGGTATGCGGTACATGGTTCCGATGTGGATGGAGTGGTTTATAATCAAAATCTTTTTATTGTACATACATCTCTTGATCCGGTAATGGGGACTTTTGACTGGCTCAAGGGGGATGGTACTGAAAGAATAAAAACAATTATGGAAGAACATCCGGAAATCGCAGGCTGGAATATTATCAGCATTCATGGTACCAGTATGGTTACTATGCCGGGAATCGTAGAACAATACATAGATAACTATAAAATATGGATGAATGAAACTTTCAAAGACAGTAAGGTATATATTGTATCCGTACCGCCTTTGGATGAGAAGGAATGGGTAGTCAAACATCCTGATTTACCTCCTAGACATAATCAGGATATTATTGATTTTAATACCAAAATAAAAGAAGCTTTTCCGGATCAGTATTTTGACTATTATGATTGGTTTCTTGCACATGATACCTTTCAGGATGAAATCCACTATACAGGTGAAACTTACCGGACAATGTTTGATGAGATAATGACAAATATACAAAATAAATCATAATGATATAAGAGGGCAGATAAGGGATTATTTGCTCTTTTTTGTCACTTTATGGCGATAAAGTACTTGTGGTCACAAGGGAAGGATGGTAATATTATATCATGTTATTTTACATTTTATTCAGACAATAACAGACAATATTCGCAGTGGATTTTACATAATAGGTTATTCATACGATAAAACATGCTGTTTGTCAAATTTATGCTAGAAATATTAAAAAAAGAGTATATTTATTTTAGCAATCAGGAAACGGATTGTTATGTGAGGGATTTACAAATGAAGGGAGAAGGCAAATCGTTAAGAAACGGAGTTTTCGTTTTCATGCTGGTTCTCATACTATATGGCAGAATATGCCAGGCAGAAGGAACAGCAACCATTATGGAAGCAAATACCGGTGAGACTGATATATCAATTTATGTGAAGAATGCAGGAAGTGATTTGTCAGGAATTACAGTTCAGATTGGCACTTCGGAAGGTAGCCGGATAACCTGCCAAAGTATAGAAGACTCAGAATTTGAAACTCTGATTTTAATTGATAATTCTTTATCCATACCTCAAAATGCAAGAGGAAGAATATCCGATTTTTTGCAAAATTTTATCAATGCAAAAGCCGGAAATGAGAAAATTGCAATAGGTGTGTTCAGCAGAGAGATTACTTACCTGACAGGTTATACCAGTGATTATAATACATTAATAAATGCAGTAGAAGAGATTACTTATCAGAATCAGGAAACTTATATAACAGATATGTTGTATGAGCTTTTAAGCAGGGAGTATGTTACGGCTCCTAAGGATGTATATAGAAGGATCATTATTATTGCTGATGGAATTGACAATGAATCAATAGGGTATACCACAGATGAATTGAATCAATTAATGAAAGAAAATACGTATCCGATTTATACAATCGGTTGCAAGACAAGCAAAAATAGCGAAGAACTCGAAAAACTTTTTGCACTGTCAAGACTTAGCGGTGCCGGATATTTTCTATTGGATTCTGCAGAGGAAATAAGTTCCATAGTGAATGCACTGAGTGAGGATAAGCAGATTGTAAAGATTGTGGCAACACCTCCTGCAGATATGATGGATGGAAGCAGGAAGTCTGTAAAAGTTAATATTCAAGGACAAAGTGTTTCCATAGAAATGAAGATGCCTCAACAGGTAAAACAGCAGGAGATAATTGAATCCCCTGAAAGCACAGAAGAAATAACGGAAGAGACACAGGAAGAAACAGTAGAAGAATCCTCTGTTGAGGAAACAACGATACAAGAGAATGAAGATGATTTGTATAGAGCATCAGCATTAAAGTTTATTGTGTTTGTGATTGTATTCTGGGTTATCGTTGCGATTGCAATGATTGTATTTATTCTTATTCGTCATTTTAAGAAAAAGCGACAAATGGAAATAAAGAAAACGCAGATTCTGATGACACAAAGAGAATTGGAATTGAAGGAAGCATTGGCAGATGGACATGCGATACCGTTATCCGGACAACAGTATCCTATAGCATATATCATATTGACGGATATTCATTCGCCGGGCAGAAATTTCAGGGTTCCTTTTAACAGAGATGTAATAATAGGCAGGAGCAAAACGGCATGTCAGATCATATTAGATTATGACCAGTCAGTATCGGGCAGACATTGTGAGATTTATACAATGGGCAGTAAGCTTATGATAAAAGACTTACAATCTTCAAATGGAACATTCATAAATGGAAATAGAATTTTTTCGGATACAGAGCTTGTATCAGGTAATATCATTACACTGGGACGATTGGAAATGCGCTTTGAATTTCAACAAATGAACTATGACCGGATGTAGTATATCCGGAATATATATAAAGCATAGTTAAGCAACATTTATTTATGAGGAGGAAATTATGGCTTCACTAAAAGAATCACTTTCAAAAGGCATTACGGCTATCAATGTCAAGACAAATAGCTTTATGGAAGAGTCCAAATGTAAAACCTATATTTCGACATTGGAGAAAGATATACAAACGTTGAAAATGAATATAGGTGAAATTGTATATGGAAAAACAATAATGGGTGAAAGCTATGAACAGGATGTTTTACAGATTGTTCAGCAGATTATGGGAAAGTATGATGAGATTGAGCAGCAAAAGAGAGCAATCGAGCAGCTGGCATACGAGGAAAAACAGATTTTGGGAACGGCACAGACCGTTGGAGCTGTAAAATTCTGCCCTAGATGTGGTACACAGAGTGATGGAAACTATAAATTCTGCAGTAAATGTGGTACACCTTTAGGCTAAAATATATATATAAAATGAAACAAATGAGAGAATAGGAGAAACGAAATGACTTTTGATCCGATGACAGGAAAACCAATTGAAGAGAATGATGCAAGCAGTGTGCAGTATGACCCAATGACAGGAGAGCCGATTAGTCAGCCGGAAGCACCACAGCAGGAAGTAGGCGGCTTTGATCCAATGACAGGAGAACCGATTGGTCAGCCGGAAGCACCACAGCAGGAAGTAGGCGGTTTTGATCCAATGACAGGAGAACCGATTGGTCAGCCGGAAGCACCACAGCAGGAAGTAGGCGGCTTTGACCCAATGACAGGAATGCCAATCGGACAGGGAGCACCACAGCAGGAAGCAGGCGGCTTTGACCCAATGACAGGAATGCCAATCGGTCAGGGAGCAGCTTCCAATCAGGGAGCAGCAGGCTTTGACCCAATGACAGGAATGCCAATTGGTCAGGGAGCAGGCTATAATCCAATGCCGGAACAAAATCCAAAAGGGAAAAATAATAAACTGCCACTGTTGATTGGTGTTGTTGCAGCGGTTGTTGCATTGGCAGTAGTGGTGTTTGTGATTATTAATTCCGGTCTGCTTTTAGGAAAAGCTGATAAGGTAATTCTTGCAACAAGCAATACACTCAAGGATGCACCACATTTTGTGGAAGCTTTAGAACCATTAAATGTTTTGAATGGAAATAAGTATACTGTTTCTGCTTCCGGTGAAATGGATGGCGATAAGATGAGTGGCGAATTAAGAGTCAATGACAAAGAGAAACAGGTATCAATCACATTGGACTTTGATGGTTATCCAAAACTGGAGGTTCTTGCAGGCATTGATTCTAAATCCGTGAAAGCTCAGATTCCTGCTATATCAAAGAATGTTTTTGTATATAATTATACGCAGAACAATAAAGGATATTTAGTAGACGAGATTGATGATATTGATGAACTGAATTCTCTTTTAGAATCTCTTTCAAAAAGTAGTAATAAGAATATATCCGAAGAGATTAAGAAGGTTATTGTAAAAGAATTTAAGAGCCTTAAGTTTGCAAATGCAGAGAAGGAAGAGTATACAATCAATGAAAAGGATGTAACTTGTAAAGGTTATGTAGCAACTGTTACAAGTGATAATCTGATAAATATCGTAGATGGTATAGAAGCTGTTATGAATGATTATTACGCTTCCATGTACGATAATGATATGCTGGATACAGACGATATTGCAGAAGAGTTTGAAGATTTAAGAGAAGAGTTTGAAGATTTCGATGATATTGAAATTTCTTTCTATATTTATAAGAATAAGCTTGCAGCAATCAAGATTGATGGCGAAGATATGGACCAAAAAGTTGAGTTTTGCTTTGAAGGCGGAGACTACAGAATGCAGAATATGGCACTTAAGTCAGGTTCATACAAATTGCTGATTAAGGGTGAGGATAATGGCTCTAAGGAAGAGTTTACCTTAAAGGAGAGATATGGAAGTGATAGTGAACAGATAGGAAGCTTAGAATATAATTATGAAAGTGGTAAGTTTTCAGTTAACCTGTCTGGCACAAGCTTCAGTGGTAAACTTACGAAATCCGGTTCCGGTATGACAATTAAGATTGATAGAATAGGTAGTTATTATTATATAGAAAATCTTGAACTGACTATTTCAGAAGGTGCCAAGATGAAAAAATATCAGGGCAAGGAATTTGACTTAGGAAATGCAGATGAAGACGAGTTCACAGATCTGAGTGAAGATATTATGGATGAATTGTATGACAGTGATCTGTATTACTTATTAAATGATTTATTTTAAATAAAAGAAGTAGAAAGCAAGACGATAGGGATAAACGCTGAAAGGGCAGAAATGCTTTCAGCGTTTTCTTGCAATAGAAGATGAATGTGGAGGCAGAGCAATAAATGCTGGAGACAGGCATGATATTAGGAGGAACCTACCAGATCTTAGGAGAAATCGGTTCCGGAGGCGGCGGAGTTGTATATAAGGCAAGGCATATCCGACTTCAGACAGATGTAGTGGTAAAGAGAATCCGTGATGAGGTACGTGGTAAGATACAATCCAGACAAGAGGCAGATGTATTAAAGAAGTTAAAACATCCATATCTTCCAAGAGTATATGATTTTATAGAGACACCGGAAGCAGTATATACGGTAATGGATTTTATACCCGGCATTTCTATGGACAAGGCTCTCACCCAATATGGCAGATTTGCACAGAAATATGTATTGCAGTGGGCAAAAGAGCTTGGGGAAGCATTGGCTTATTTACATAATCAGAAACCGGCAATCATCCATTCTGATATTAAGCCGGCCAATATTATTCTGACACCGGATGGACACATCTGTTTGATAGACTTCAATATTTCCATTGCCATTGATTCATCCATGAAAGCAACATTAGGAATTAGTGCAGGTTATTCTTCACCGGAACAATATAGGGATGTTCAACAACTACAGACCTATTATCATACTGCCGGCATGGCGCAGGTGCCTATCTCCATTGATCTGCGCTCCGACATATATAGCCTTGGCTGCGTATTGTATCACCTGCTGGCAGGATTTCCACCCGGAACCAATTTTAATACACGGATGCCGGCAGAAGAGATAGCGGGTGTAAGTGAGGGTTTTGCCTTTATTATTGATAAGATGATAGAGTACAATCCGGATGACCGATATCAGACAGGACAAGAGTACCTGGATGCTGTGAATAACTGCTATAAGCTGGACAGGCGTTACGTTTCTCATAAGAGAAAGGAAAGAGTGCTATTTTTTACTTCCCTGGTATTGTTCTTTGCCGGAAGCATGCTAACTGGTCTGGGTATCAGACAGTTAGGAATAGAAAGAGAGCAGAATTATCAGGCATTGCTGCTTGAGGGAGAGAAGATAGCCGGTAAAGGCAACTATGAGAAAGCCATCGATGCTATGGTTTCCTTAGAGGAAGAATATAAGAGCAGGGTAGAGGCTTATGAAAGAGAATTATATTACTATTATCAGGCAGGTCTTTATCAGGAATGTGCTGACAGAGGAAACGATATCATAGCTTTGCAGCTTATAGAAACTACTGACGATGCGCAAAAGCAGACCGTAGGTGATATATTCTACCTGATAGCCAATTCTTATTATGAGTTGGAAGACTACAGTAAGGCAGAAAATGCAATGGAAAGTGCCTTGAAATATAATCAGACAAATAACTTGTATTTTCGTGATTATTGCATTATTTTGGCAAAACAGGGAAATCTGTATCAGGCAGAGGAAGCCCTGGAAGAAGCGATAGAATTAGGACTGGAAGATGATTCCATTCATTATGCAGAAGGAGAACTTTGTGTAGTTAGAAAACAAATTGAAGAGGCTATTGAACATTTTAAAACCACCATAGATATTACGGATGATGCAATTCTTGAAAAGCGGGCAGTTTTACTGTGCGCAACAGCATTACGTGATAACAATCGTCTGGATGAAGAAGTGGAGCTTTTGGAAACTGCAAGAAATCAGATAGATACACAGGCAAAAATGGTAATTACGGAATATCTTGCGGATGCATATATGAGACAAGGCGATACTCATCCCGATCAGTTAGTCAGCTACAATCAGAAAGCGTTGTCATTATTTCAGGAGCTGATGCAAAATGGTTATGTGACATATCAGTTACAGGAGAATATGGCAATATTATATGAAGAAAATCAGGATTTCGAAGCTTCTAAATCTGTGTTGATGAAATTGGCAGCAGATTATCCTGATAATTACAGAGTGTACAAAAGGCTTGCCTTCTTGGAAGCAGACAGACAGCAGTATTTGAACAATAGTCAGCGGGATTATAGTACCGTAAAGTTATATTATGATAAATGTAAGGAACTGTATGAACAGCAGAATGTGGAAGATCCCGAGATACTTATGTTGGATAACATGATTCGTGATCTACAAAGTGGTGGCTGGCTGTAGAGATAACAGATAGAAAGCAGGGTGAAGAATATGGGCATGATCTTAGTGATAGCGGGCGCATTATGTCTGATGACATCCATTGTCATATTTATTTTATATCTTACTATGGGAAAGGCTGTTGGTAAGAAACTGATGAGAAAGTTAAAGGATGAGTACTAAAGATACAGTATACGGAAATGGAGATTATTATGAAAAAAAAGACGGGCATTATTATCATATTTATTCTGATACTTCTGCTGTTGCTGGGCATAAACGGTGTCATGCTGGTTATGTTCATGAGTAATCCTTCTTCCAAAATAGACAGGCAGCTTGCAAAAGGGCAGGAATATCTGGAAGATGAGAAATATGAGCAAGCGATAGAAGCTTATAAGGAAGTTCTTGCAGAGGATAATAAGAATGTAGAAGCGTATCAGGGACTCGCTCAGGCATATAAGGCAAGTGGTGAGATAAAGAAGGCAAGAGATACTATGGAGAAAGGCTACAAGATGACCCAGGATGAAGCTCTTGCAGGAGAAATTACGATGATTACCTGGGAAGAAGCCGGTAAGAAGGACAAGGATATCGAGTGGAAGGATTCCGGCGTTGAACAGGCAGTCCGTCAAATGACAGGAATTGTGGATCGTGATGTCATGCTGAGTGATTTATGGGAGATTTCGGATTTCTATCTGTATGATAGTAACATTTCTGATTTGAGTGATTTAGAGGATTTCCCGAATATTACAAGTCTGCATCTTTATAACTGCCATATATCTGATTTAGAAATGTTAAAGAATTTCAGAAATCTGGAGGAACTGTATCTTTCTGATAATCAGATTACGGATTTAGAGCCGTTGGAGAAATTATCGAATCTTGTCTGGCTCGATGTAAGCAATAATGAGATAGAGAGTATCGAATCTGTAAAAAAATTAAAGAATCTGGTACATCTTGATGTAAGCGGTAACCGGCTAACTGATATAGAAGCGTTGGAAAGTTTGAACGATTTGGAATATCTGAATCTAAGCGGCAATCAGATCAATGATTTATCAGCACTCAGGAAGATGAAGATGATGGATACCTTGTATCTGGATAATATGCCAATAAATAACATTGATATTTTGTCCTCAATGGTTAGTTTGCGAAGACTCAGTCTTGCCGAAAACTACATGGAAGATTATACCGTTTTGGAGAAATTATTGAATTTGGAAGAACTGAATCTGGCACATACAAATATTTACGATCTTACTGTATTGAGTAATCTTGACAAACTTACTTACTTAAATATTGTAGGAACAAACATTTCTGATATGTCTCCGGTGTCAAAGGTAGAATATCTGAAGAACGGTTATTAAATGATTACGGAGCAGAGAATGATAATGAAGAATGGAAAAAAAGTCTTAATTTTTATAATCTCAATCTTGGTGATACTGCTGGTTGTGGTCAATATTATTCTATATATGTATATGAACGGCTCTGCGAAAAAGGTAAAAGAGCAGTTAGATTTGGGACAACAGTACTTACTGAGTATGGAGTATGAGGAAGCAATCGCAGCATTTGAGATAGCAATTGAACTGGAACCTAAGAATACAGAAGCTTATCTTGGTATGGCTGAAGCATATATTGCAATGGGAGAGCTGGAAAAGGCTGTTAAAATCTTAAAGAGAGGCTATCGTGAAACCGGTGATGAGGAATTAAAGGAACTTCTCGATGAATTAGAACAGGAACTGAACAGAGAACCGGCAGAGTTAAATATTGTTCAGATTGATACCAGTGAATTCCCAAATATCACAGTATATTTTTCTTTAGAGGATTTAGAAGGAAATTTCATTAGCGACTTACAGCCACAGCAGGTTCAGGTATTGGAATCTGACAGTGATAAAGAGTGGGTAGAGATGACAGGAAGTCTCAAACTTTCGGAAAATGATGTTTCGAAACGGTCAGTAGCCATGGTCATGGATGTCAGTGGCAGTATGGATAACTCTATCGGACAGCTGTGTATGGCAGCGCAGGAATTACTAAAGCAGATGCAGGGTGGAGGCTATTATGTATCCCTGACAACTTTTGACAATAACTGGAACACGTTAATTGATTATACCAATGATATTTCGGCAGTCAGCAATCAGTTGAACGGTTTGCATACCGGAGGTGGAACAGCGCTGTATGATACTTTGGAAAACAGTCTGTATCAGGCACTGAATCAGCAGGGACAGAAATATGTACTTGCTTTTACGGATGGAGAAGATAACAGCAGCAGTATTTCCAAGGAGGAGCTGATTTCTCTTGCAGAGTATTATCATGTACCTATTTATATTATTGCATCTATGAATCAGGCCTATTGGACACAGGATATGGAAGAGATAGCCAAGGAGAGTGGCGGTGAATTCTATGCCATTTCTTCTATGAATGATTTGTATGATATTTATTATGAAATCTTTCAATTACAGGAAAACTTATATTCGTTCCGTTATACAACCAAACAGTCAGATAGTGAATGTGGTATAAGGGTTGTATATAAGTCGAAGCAATATGACGGTGAATCAGAAAGCGACTTTATCAGTCAGAAGCCAATAAAACGGGAAAGAGTAAATAATTATGCTATTACGGATGTACAGTCTTCTTCATCTCTGCAAGGATATGATTTAGACAATGCCTTTGATTCTAATGAAGATACCATGTGGGTAGAAGGCGTAAGAGGAAACGGCATAGGAGAATATATTTCCATATCTTTGGATGAAGCGCATGAATTGAATGGTATTACGATTCGTAATGGAAATTGGAAAAGCCGTGATGACTATGAAAAGAATAATCGTGTAAAAATGATACAAATTACTTTTTCTGATGGTTCACAAAGACAGTTTGAACTGGAAGATAACTTTTATGAGCCATGCCAGGTCAATTTCATAAATCCTGTAAGAACAAATTCTTTAAAGATAGAAATTATGGATGTATACGAGGGAACTACATATCAGAATACCTGCATTACTGATATTAGTATTAATTAACGATGGGGTGAAAGAGATGAGTAAATATTTGGAATCCAATACAATTTTAAAAGATAAATACCAGATAAAAAATGTAATGGGCGAGAATCCACTAGGTATTACCTATGACGGTATGGATATGGCTACAGGACGAAGGGGTGTAGTAAGAGAGTTTTTCCCATCAAAGCTTTGCGAACGTGTGGAGAACAGTATATTAGTTACTCCTAAAGAAGGTTTTGAAGAAAGAAAAAAACAGTTCATAAGGGAGTCAATGATTCTAAAAGAGAATATAGGGATGGAATCCATTGTGAACGTTTTTGATGTCTTTGAACAAAATGGGACAGCTTATACAATTATGGAATATGTAGAGGGCGTAAGTCTGGAAAAATATTTGTCAGGGAGTGGTAAACAGTTTCCGGTAAAGAGAATAAAAGAATTGATGGCACCAGTTATGGATTCGTTGTCAATATTGCATGGAAAAGGTCTGATACATCAGAATATTTCTCCGGACAATCTGATATTTACGAATAAAGGAAATTTGAAATTAATCGGTTTTGGCTGTATCGAGGGACAGATATCAGATGCAGGTGTTGGTTATACACCTATAGAATTATATCGTAAACAGCAGGAAATAAATCCGGGAACGGATGTTTATTCTTTGTGTGCGACTATTTACAGGTGCATTACAGGGACAGTGCCGCAGGATGCTTATACGAGATTGAATCATGATACGTTGCAGAAACCTTCTCAATTAGGCATTACGATAGCGACAGCAGAGGAAGCTGCTCTTATGATGGGGCTTAACGTGTATGGAGAAAAGCGCTTTCGGGCAATGACTGCTTTCCGGAAGGCATTTTATGGTGAGAATGCGCAAACTGCTCAGCCGCAGCCAATTCAAAAGCCGGATCCGGCTGTACAACCACAGGTATATATGCAACCACAGATGCCTGTTCAGCCACAGCCATATACCGGACCGGTAGGAGGAATGGTACCTCCTGAAACCGGGAAAAAGGGAAAAAAGAAGGAAAAACCGCAGAAAAAGGAGAAAAGCGGAAATGGCGGTATGATAGCTTTGATTGTAGTTGGAAGCATTTTAATTATAGCGCTGGGAGTATCTGCTTTCATTCTTGGTAGAAATCTGTTTATGGGAGAAGGTATCATGAAAGTGAAAACAGACTCGGAAGAGTCTACAGAAGAATCAACAGAAATTTCAACAGAAGAAGAGAACAATGATACCTTCACAGCATATGAGACGATGTTGACAAATGGAGACTATATTGGAGCCATTGATGCAATTACGGCATTAGATTTGGCAAAGGTAACGGCAGAAGAAAAGGATACACTGAGTAAGCTTCTGGAACAGGCTATAACCGGTCAGTACGCTGATTTTGAAAGCCGTGTCAGTGCAAGCCAGAATTCAGGTGATTATGAGGGTGCTTTTGCTGCCATTGAAGAAGAACTGGCTTTATATGACAGACTTAGTATTAACTCCTTGTCAATGCAGTATGTGGACAGGCAGAAAGTAGTAGATAAAAAAGCGAATGTTAAGAATGCACACATTAGCTTTTTGACAAATGAAAAGTTGAATACAACAGTAAGTCAGGGAGATGAAGCGGCTTTAAATGAGATTATGTCTAAATTACAGGAATATGTAAATGACGGTACACTTACACAGGAGGACTTTGAGGGAAAGAAGACGAAAGCATATGCAAGGTTTGTAACAGAAAAGATATCTGCCATGAACAATGCCGGAACAGATGCAGCAACCATTCTTGATTATATAAACCAGAATCTTTCCAAAACAGGAAACAACTGCCAGGTATTGGAATTCTGGGATTATTTCAATGCAGTTCTTGGAGGAAACAGAATGGATGCTCGTGTAAGGCACGTTTCTTCAAATGGTTATTTGCTGGAATATAGTAATTCTGTGAATCTTACAGACAGTGATATCAGTCATTTATCACAGTATGAATTAAGATTGGCAGTCTATGAAATATTTGCACGTCATGGAAGAACCTTTAGTGACCAGGCTGTGAATAATTATTTCTCACAATATAGCTGGTATCAACCAACATCTGCAAACTTTGATGAAAGT
>JALEWA010000013.1 GCA_022788085.1 Lachnospiraceae bacterium | reverse complement strand
GATACCGGGCTTGCAGGCCTGAAAGGATATTCCAGGGAAGAATATATGGAGCTAAAAGGAAAACTTCCATCCAGGTTCGCTCCGGTCGACCCTGGTATCACAACAAAGAATATAAAAGCAAAGACACACTTATACGAAATGTCCGCCCAAACACAGGAAAAGATTTATGAAATCATGTTTCTGCCGCCAGAAGATTCTGTCTCAGAACTCGAAAAACTGATATCAGACATGAAAGTCAAAAATGAAGAACTGGAAACTCTCCTTTCCGGCGTACGAAATCTTAACAGTGACTTCAGTGATTTCCTGGAAAATTTGTCTGAGTATACCCAATCAGATGATTCCTCCTTTGATTCAGATCTCCTTCCTTTCCGGGAAACAGAAGAAAAACAGGAACCATACCGCAGACAAGCAGCCAAAATCGGGCGCAATGACCCCTGTCCCTGCAGAAGCGGTAAAAAATACAAGAACTGTTGTGGGAAAAATAAATAATGTAAAGATATTACCTGAGGTGACCGGATATCCGGTCGCCTCTTTCCACCTCATCCGGCAATTCAAATACGACCTTTGTTCCCGCAGTATGCGCTAAAATAGCAGCCATATCCTTTAATATAATATCTTCTTTCTTTGCCGTTTTACGGATAAACTGTGCGATAGCTTTCGAATCATCCTGTCCCATGGTTTGTAAGTAATTGCATTTTCCCCAAAAAATGCATACCAATCTTTTACAATCTGATACTTCTTCATACAGCTCATATTGAGCACATATCTTTAAAATCAATCAGCTTCACATTTTTATAGTTCTGCGTCAACGAGATTATTGCGTCATCAAAACCAGACTTGGAGAAAATATAATAATATTTGTCCGGATAAGAAAATAATTCTCCTCTTTCCATCAATGTCTCCAAAACGGTATTTCCTGCTTTCTCATTTCTCCACTTACACTCACAAAACAGCGCCTTCTTATCTGAAATAGACATTAAATCAATCTCTTCCTTCCTTCTGGCTTTTGGATTATTTCCCCACCAACGACCTATTTCACCAATTGGGAAAGGTAATATCTGATAAATATCAGGTAAAAAAAGATATTGTTTGCACATCTCCTCAAATACCTGTCCCATGAAATCATTCAATTGTGGCAAAACCAACGTCTGATACACCTGCTCCCCAACTCCTCTGCTGATACTACTGACATTTGGTCTTACAAAACGATACCAGAAAAGAAACATACTATCTGCCAGACTATATAAAGTCTTACGACTCGTTACCGATTCAGTAGCAGGTATCTCCCTACATACAATTCCTAATGCAATCAAAGAAGAAAGCTGATTACTACACCCACTTGTCTCCAATCCGGTTTTCGTAGCAATCTCATTTAGCTTACTTGCTCCCGAAGCAATTGCCGAAACGATAGAATGGTATGTCATAGGTTCCTTTAATTCCTGTTTCATCAAATTCACAGGTTCTTCAAATAAACGTCCTGATTCATCAAAGAAAAGTTGAATCATATTTTCATCCATACTAAGAGTTTCATTCACGCGTGATAAATACTCTGGTATCCCTCCTGTCACTCCGTAAAGAATAGCCTGCTGCTCTGGCGAAAAACTCCTAAGCATCTGCCTGGACTCAAAAAACGTAAACGGGTGTATCTTAAACTGTGCTGTTCTCCTACCATATAGCGGACTTTTATAGCCCAATACCTGTTCCTCCATAAAGCTCATCGAAGAACCACACAAAATCAAAAAAATCCTGCTATTCTTCCAACAACAGTCTATATGGCTTTGCAGCATAGAAGAAATCGCAGGATAGGAAGCCGCAAGATACGGATATTCATCAATGGCAATGATTACTCGTTGCCCAGACAACGCAATTGAATCAATATAGTTCAAAAGAGCCTCATAATCCTGAAACTCAGCTGTACTCTTCTGCAATTCTCCTTGCAGTAATAACGCCTTGGATAAACCATTCAAATTCTCTTTCTTTGCGCCTTCCACTGACATATAATAAACACCCTGTTTTTCTTTCATAAATTCACGAATCAGCGTAGTCTTACCTACACGGCGTCTTCCATACAGAACAGCAAATTCAAACTGTTCACTTTTATACATATTATTTAATTTCTTAAGCTCTCTTTCCCGACCAACAAACATAATAGTCCTCACTTCTTTACTAATTGTGTAATTAGTAATTGTTTGAATAGTAATTACATATTCAGTTTAATGTTTTTTTGTGAAAAAGACAAGGCTTTCTCACTTCCCAGGAACCGCATTGTTTCTGTCATAAGCTATCGAGTAATTGATTGCAGGTGCTCCCGTATCCTCTTTTGCATGCCAAAACTCAACCAGAATCACTATATACCCTCATGTCATTAGTGAACAAAGGGTGATTATAAGCATAGTCAGGATAATATTGCCCCGCATTATTCTCAGTCACTATGGTGTATGCTGCTATATCAAGAAAAAGCCCGCTGTCCTTTCCGATAATCGAATCAAGTATATCTTCCAGACCATACTCGGCTATTATATTTCTTATTACCAGATAGGTTCCTATTCTCAAACAGGCACTTCTGTTCCCCAGTGCTTTTTCATCCGGCAAATCTGCAGATGGAAAATACTAAAGGAAGTTTGCATTGGGATACATCATATCAGAATCATCTGAAGTCAGTTTCCCGATAGTATTTGCCTTGGGAACAGTATATTTCTTTTCTGAACTGTATTCATGATTATATGAATAATAGATATATGTCGTTCCCTTTATCCTTTTCCGGGTTATTCCAAGTGTCTGTTCAGGTACTTTCACCTGAAAATCATAGTACATGATAGTCTCTCCTTTCGAGAGTTAATTATCATTGAAAGTTAAGACTCCTATTGCTCAAGCTTTCCTGCAAAATGTTGCCCTATCCTTGCAATAAATTCCAACGTATCCTGCTTCATCTCCTCCGGAAATGCATTTAATACAGGAGCTGTCTCAAAACTCAGCACTCCTTGAAACCCAACCGCCTTTAATCCTCTCAGAAAACCATCCCAGTCTGTTGACGGCTTATTCTCTCTCGTCTTAGTAAATGTGAAAGGAATCTGGTGTAAATCTCCAATCCCATCATTATCATGAATATGCAATACCTTAAGCCTGTACCCAAGTGTAGTGATAAATCTTTCCATATCCAAGCCAACTAAATTGGCATGTCCCGTATCAAAACAGAAACCTAATACTTCTGAACCATATCTGTCATTTATCCTGTCGATACGTTCTGCAGCTTTCCTTGCATCACAGCCGGGACCCTCTATCAGATGACCACCTATACCATCATACAGATTCTCGATGCATATTGTAATCCCGGATTTCTTAGCCATCCGAGCAATCGAATCGATAAAGCCTTCTGTCTGTTTCCATTCTTTCTCTTCTGAGCCTAAATATCTTGCCAGCTTAAATCCATGAATGACTATATAAGGACACTCAAAAAACTCACATATCATCATACTTTTAGGAGCTACCTGACTCCAAAGATAGTCATTTAATTCCTTCCCTCCATTAGGCACATAAATGGGATAGGGCATATGCATCTGGTTAATAGAAATTCCTGCAGCCTCTGCTCCATTTTTATGAGGTGTAAAAAAAGCCTGGAGCTCAGAATCTGATCTATCAAAAAAATCATTCAATTCCTGCTTATAAAGAGAAGTATTTGTCAAGTAAGAATTGAGGCTAAAATCTGCGCAGGAAAATCCAGCCTTTTTTAGCGATTCAAATCCCTCTTCAGGATTTGTATCATGCACAACATTTTTCGTCTGTACACCTATTTTCATCGTATGATTACCCCCTAGTCAATCTGTCAAAATGAAAGGAAGGCATATACTCATCATTAAAGAACTCTATATTCTTCACTCCCATATCATGAAGCTGTTTCTCGATTTCGCGATAATAGATGTTACAGATAAAAACCCCACAGTTATCCGGTATTTCCTTTAATGCTTCCGGTTCTCTCACTTCCAATCCACAAAAAGAAGTTCCCCATAAAGCTTTATTGTTATCACAGGTAAACAATGGTGGGTATTTTTCCCCATAACACTTCATATAATTACGGCACATATTTCCAGCACCAAAAAGGACAATATGCTTATACTTCCGCAATAAACTCTCTATTTCAATCTGGAATTTGAAAAAATCCATCACAGACTTTGCAAGCATAAGTAATTGTGGTCGCAACAATGGCGAAAAAGCTGCCGCTGTATCTGCCATATCCAAAACAAGATACCCATCAAATCCTATCTCTCGCAACCCCCGAAATAAGCTTAACCAATTCGTTTGCGTCTGTCTTTCCTGCACACATGTAAAAGGAAGTCTTGCACTTTTGATATGTCCATCACAGTCGCGGATGATAACAGCCTTAACGCGCTTTCCTAATATGCCAGCATACTCATACATATCCTGCCCGCAAAGGTTACATACTCCCACATCCATACAAAATCCAAAACGTTCTTCACCAGCTGCCCTGTTCAGTTCATCAATCCATTCTGCTACCATATTTCCATCCGAGCAAATACCTCTTACCAAGTGTCCATTCAAGCTCCTGCACTGATTCTGCAGAAGAATTGTCACATCATTCTCACGGGCAGAACGTAACAACCGCAAATAATACTCACGATTTACCTCCCACTCGTTTCCATATTCCACTCCTGCAAACAAAGGACAAACAATAATATGCTTACAACCCATTTTACCGCAAAGCTTTATACTTTCCTCGCTAAGTTGAAAAAGCAATTCATTCAGGTCAGTACGTTTTGTATTTTCAGACAAAAAAGGCGCTCTTGATATCATAGCATGCAACCCTTTTTCTCTGCACCTTTCAAGTAGTGGTTGAACATACACTCCAAGTTGCGAAGGTTTTTCCAAAATACGGCTTGTTATCTCCTCACATTTCTTCTTCCGTCCAAATACTTCGATTTCTGAACAGTACATATTCATATCGA
>JALEWA010000218.1 GCA_022788085.1 Lachnospiraceae bacterium | reverse complement strand
AAAAGAGGTACTTTTTGAAGTAGAGTCTTCAGCAGCAGAATATAAGTTTTATTGTCATGTGGGAGGAGAACGAAAGTATCTTGGCAAGGCAAGAACAAAATATTTATCATCAGAGGTGGCTGGCGGCTTTACCGGTGTTGTTATGGGAATGTATGCCATTGATGAGGAAGGAAAATGGGCAGACTTTAAGGGATTAGTATGGAAGCAGGGATAAAATAGTAGAGAGGAAATGACGAAACCATGGAAGAAAAGAAAGAAGCATTGTTAATAGAAGAGTTGTTGGAAAAGCTTACTTTGGAGGAAAAAGTTGGAATGATTCATGGAGCCGGATTATTCCGGACGGAGGGAGTGGAACGTTTAGGCATTCCCCCTCTTTTCATGTCGGATGGACCTATGGGAGTAAGAGCAGAATTTGCAGATAATGAATGGAGAAGTGTTGGTACAACAGATGATTTTGTAAGCTATATGCCTTGTAACAGTGCAATTGCATCAACATGGAATCCGGAAATGGCAGCTCTTGCTGGAGAAGTTCTTGGGGCCGAAGCAAGAGGTAGGGGAAAAGATGTAATTCTGGCTCCGGGAATCAATATTAAGAGAAGCCCTTTATGTGGAAGAAACTTTGAATATATGAGTGAGGATCCACGTCTGATTGAGGAACTTGTTGTTCCTATGATAAAAGGAATACAAAAGAATGATGTCGCTGCCTGTGTGAAACATTTTGCAGCAAATTCTCAGGAAACAGAGAGGCTCTGGGTAGATACAATTGTAGATGAGAGAACTCTGGAGGAAATCTATTTTCCTGGCTTTAAGGCTGCAGTGGAAAAAGGTGGAGTTTTCTCCATTATGGGGGCATATAATCTGTTAAATGGGGAACACTGCTGCACCAGCAAGAGCTTGCTGAACAAGGTATTGCGTGAGGATTGGAATTTTGACGGGACAGTCATTTCCGACTGGGGTGGTGTGCATGATACAAAGCTGGCGGCAGAATCTGCACTTGATATTGAGATGGATGTAACCTATAACTTTGACAAGCATAATATGGCACAGCCGTTAATAGAAAAGATTAAGGCCGGTGAAATCAGCGAAGCGTGTGTAGATGAAAAGGTGAGAAACATTCTGCGTATGATGCTCCGGCTGCATATGATTGGTGAGAAGAAGGAGCATAGGAGTGCAGGTGCATATAATACGGAAATGCACAGAAGAAATCTTCTGAATGCAGCAAGGGAATCCGTGATTCTGCTAAAGAATGAGCAGGAGCTTTTACCATTGGATGAGAAAAAAGTAAAAAAGATAGCTGTAATCGGTCAGAATGCAGCAGCCATTCATTCCAATGGAGGTGGAAGTGCAGAAATCAAGGCATTGTATGAGATTTCACCACTTATGGGAATCAAGAAGCTGCTTGGTGGTAATGCAAAGGTTTATTATGCTCCCGGATATGTGATTCCGGGTAAGGAGAATAAGAGCGAGATCAATTGGCAGGCAGACAGCACAAAACATCTTGAAGAAGAGAAGAATCAGGCAACAGAGCCTCAAACTCAAAACGCAGCAAAGAAAGAGCAGGATTATAAAGAAGAAGCAATTCGTCTTGCAAAAGAATGTGATACCGTTATCTTTGTTGGGGGATTAAATCATGATTATGATTTAGAGGGACAGGACAGAGCAGATATGAAGCTTCCTTATGGTCAGGATGAACTGTTAGAGGCACTTTTGGAGGTAAATCCGAATATGATTACGGTAATTTATGCAGGATCGCCGGTTAAAATGCCATGGGTAAACAAGGCAAAGGCGATTGTATGGAGTTATTATGCAGGCATGGAGGGAGGCACTGCTATTGCCGAAGTATTATTTGGAAGAGTCAATCCATCAGGAAAGCTCGCAGAAACCATGATTCAGGAAAGTTCACAGTGCCCTGCTCATTTTATTGGAAGCTATGCAAAGAAGGATAAGGTAGAATATAAAGAAGGCGTTATGGTTGGGTATCGCTATTATGATACACAGAATACGCCTGTTAACTTCTGTTTTGGACATGGTTTGTCCTATACACAATTCGCATATTCAAAGCTTGATGTGAAACGTGAGGAAAATGGATGTAAAGCAACCTTTTATCTTAAGAACAGCGGTGAACGTGAAGGAAGTGAAGTTGTTCAGCTTTATGTGAAACCGAAAGATTCTGCACAAGGCAGACCAATGCATGAATTAAAAGCATTTACGAAGGTATTTTTGAAGCCGGGAGAAGAAAAGAAAATAGAAATTATGCTGGACAGCAGAGATTTTACATACTATGATATGAAAGGACACGAGTTTGTAGTGGAACCTTGTGAGTATGAGATTCAAATCGGTGCTTCCAGCAGGGATATCCGTCTTAGCGAAAGCATCTTGATTGGGTAAACAGGAAGGAAACCAAAGAATATGATGATAAACAAAAGCCATGTTATGGATATTTTTGCAGAGTATGTTTCGCACTATAATGCACAGGATGAGAAGGTAAAACTCAAAATTGAGCATACCTATCGTGTGGCAGGGCTTTGTGAAAGAATTGCAGTAAGTGAGAAACTCTCTCAGGAAGATATTTCCTTAGCATGGCTTTGTGGTATGCTGCATGACATTGGCAGATTTGAACAGCTTAAGAATTATGGCACTTTTATTGATGCAGACTCTATAGACCATGCACTTTTGGGGGCAGAAATACTATTTGATGAAGGGAAGATTCAGGACTATCTTGAACAACCATCTGATGAGTTATGTGCTTTTCTGCGAAGAGTCATTTCCTGCCATAGTGCATATCGCGTTCCCAAAGACTACGATGAACGGACAAAGTTGTTTGCAGATATCCTACGGGATGCAGATAAGATAGATATTCTGAAGGTTAACGTGGAAGTCCCTTTGGAGGAAATCTATAATGTATCAACCGATGATTTGATGCAGGCAGAAGTCACGAAAGAGGTTATGCAAAGCTTTTCGGAAGAACATGCAATACTCAGGGCATTAAAGAGGACACCCGTTGATCATGTGGTTGGACATATTTCCCTTGTTTATGAACTGGTATATCCAATCAGCCTAAAGATTGTAAAGGAACAGGGCTATCTTGATAAGCTGATGAGCTTCCCATCCCAAAATCTAAAGACACGGGAACAATTTAAACAGCTTAGAGGTATGATGCAGGATTATATTAACAGAAGTTGTCATTGCTCTTAGAGGCAAAAAGCGCTATACTATATAAGATTTTAAGGATTATTGTAAAAGGAAGGGGTAAGCAGATGAACAAAGGAAAGGGTTTTATCGAAGAGTTCAAAAAATTTATCATGCGTGGCAATGTGATGGATATGGCAGTCGGTGTTATTGTCGGCGGGGCATTCACATCTATCGTTACATCTTTAAATCAGGACATTCTTACACCAATCCTTGGGATTTTTGGTGGAACAGATTTTTCTAATCTTAAGCTGACACTTGGAAGCGGAGAGGCTGCACCGGTATTATGTTATGGTAATTTCATTACTGCAGTAATTAATTTCCTGATTACCGCATTTGTAATCTTTGTGCTGATTAAGGGAATGAATGCTATTGGAGATTGCTTGAAGAAGAAAGAGGAGGAAGCTCCTGCGGCACCGACGACAAAGACATGTCCATTTTGCAAAAGTGAGATTTCGATTGAGGCAACAAGATGTCCTCATTGTACATCTATGTTGGAAGAATAAGGATTTATTACCTTACATATATAATATTGAAGGATATGGAGAAAAAATATGAGTGGCTTTAAAGAGGATATCTATCAGAAAAGAGGGTTTATTTATCAGATCGGTGAGAATTATTATGCAATGGGAGCAGATATTTTTGCGCAGGTCACAGATTCTGCTGAGATTGATAATCTTGAGTTGTTCCAGAATGCATTAAAGAAGAATAATGAAAGACAGATTAGTAAATATCTTGATAAAATTATTCGCATTGCCAATAATTACCGTGTAGATGCCA
>JALEWA010000196.1 GCA_022788085.1 Lachnospiraceae bacterium | reverse complement strand
GATGCTATAGAAATGGACTGAAGGAGGACTAACATGGAACAGAACAATTTGGAAGGAATTAAGATAGTAGAAGAGCGTTTTGGCAAGGATAATGTAATTGCTCTTGGAACAATTGATGGAGATTATCCGGCAATCAGATATGTGAATGCCTATTATGAGAATGGTGCCTTTTACGTGATTACATATGCATTATCTAATAAAATGCAGCAGATTGGGAAGAATCCCAATATCTCTTTATGTGCTGAGTGGTTTACCGCTAAGGGAAAAGGTGTAAACCTCGGATACTTTGGAAAAAAAGAGAATGAGAAGATGGCAGCTAAATTGAGAGCTGCTTTTGCAAGCTGGATTGATAACGGACATAACAACTTCGATGATGAAAATACAATTATCTTAAAAGTTGAGCTGGAAGATGCTGTTCTTTGGTCAAATGGAACAAGATATGAACTCCATTATTCGTAGAGTCATTTTGAATGTATAAATATGAAAATTAAATAATACGAAAACATGATAAAGAGGCAATTGTTTTGCCTCTTTTATGCATTTTATAGGTTTATTTAGGCATCTTATCCATAAAGAATTGAACGCTTTAAGAATATGCAATATCATATGTGAAGAACATTGACGAAGGTGGCATGAAATAGCAATAACTTTTGTTGGAGGAAAGTAGAGCTTATGAATATGATTATTCATGATTTAGGGAATGAATATGATGATAGGCTATAAATAGAGATATGGATGGAGGTTGTTTTTATGTTGCCAACTATTGAAGAGGCAAAAAAGGAATTGGAAATTGCATCACAATTAAATCCTGGACCATGGATAAAGCATTCGTTGAATGTAGGAATAGCAGCAAGAAATATTGCTCGAAAGGTGCCGGAATTGGATGAAAACAAAGCATATATTGTTGGAATGCTGCATGATATAGGCCGTAGAGTGGGGATTGTAAATATTCCTAAGCACGTATATGAAGGCTATATGTATTCTGTAGAAAAAGGGTGGGATGAAGTTGCGAAAATTTGTATGACACATTCATATCCACTTATGAAGGAAGAATTCAATTATGAACCTAATTCAGAAGAAGAAAAGGTAATAAAAGAGTATATATCGAAATGTCAAATAGATGATTATGATAAATTAATTCAAATATGCGATGCCCTTGCTACGGATTATGGTTTTGTAATTCTGGAAAAAAGATTTGTGGATGTAACTCGCAGATATGGAATTATGGAAACATATATAAAAGGATGGGATATTACATTTCATAATAAAGAATATTTTGAGGATAAAATGGGGTGTTCTATTTATGATGTATTGCCTGAGATTGGTAAAACAACGTTACTATGTCCTCCACCATGGAAGCCTGATCAAAACAAGTAGTAGGGATTTAAATTCCGATTTCCCTGTTTTGAATTATTAGTATAGGTGGTGAGTAAGAAGAACATTGACGCAGGTGGCATGAATATGGATAATAAACAGGTAATTCAAGAATGGCTTTCTGCTTTTGGAAAAGGGATATCAGAGAAAATTAAGGAGGTAATTTTAGAATGAAAAAAATAGGATTAATGGGCGGATTAGGACCTGCATCAACGGTGGATTATTATATGGATTTGGTTAAATTGTGTCATGAGAACCTTGGGGAAAATGTATATCCCAGAATTGTAATTGACAGTGTAGATTTGGGAATCCACACCCAATATTTTAACCAGAAGGATTTCAAAACAATTGGTGATTTTATTTATGACAGCCTTGTCACTTTAAAAAATGCAGGTGCAGAGGTTGCAGCAGTTACAGCCAATACAGAACATATCGCATGGGACTATGTAAAGGACAGACTGCCGCTTCCAACAATCAGTATTGTAGATGCGACAATAGAGGAAATAAAAAGAAAAGGCTACAAAAAAGTATTAATATTTGCAACAGCGTGGACACTACAAAGCGGCTTGTATGAAAAAGCAATTTCAGAAGCAGGCATGACTCCGATTGTTCCAAGCAAAGAAGACCAGATTGTACTTGGAGATCTGATTTATCCGAATTTGGAAAATGGAATTGTGATACCAGAAGATAAGGTAAAGATGATTTCTCTAGCAGAAAAATATATTAAGGAGAATGATGCTGATGCACTTTTACTTGGTTGTACGGAAATACCGCTAATGATAAAAGAAGGTGATGTGAGTGTTCCGGTAATAAACACTACGCAGATACATATTCAGGCTATATTTGAAATGGCAAAGGAATAACAGCCAATCCCTTATATGCATCAAATAATTAGCTTTGAACAGCCGCCTCGAGACAAATACAAAGAGAAAAATATACATTTTGTGGAATAGATTTTGGAATTTTCTAAATCTTTTGCTAAGAGTAGAGGCATAGAAGAAAAAGGGAAAAAATAATGCATGAAAACATGGAGGAATTATGTCATGAGAAGAAATGATAGAGAAATTACAGATAAAGAAGCAATAGAATTATTCATAGCTGAAGAACAAATACTTAGAATTGCCTTTTATGATCAAGGAGATATTTACATTGTGCCTGTTAATTATGGATATTTATATGAAAATGATAGATATTCTTTTTATTTTCATGGAGCAAAAGCAGGACGAAAATATGAACTTAGCAAATCTGAGCCTAAAGTAGGATTTGAAATAGATGGAAAATATAAATTATTGGAAGGTGAAACAGCCTGCGATTTCTCTGCTACTTTTCAAAGCGTGATAGGGACTGGAACACTTCATCTGGTGGATGAAAAAGAAGAGAAAAAATCGGGATTGAATACAATCATGAAACAGACAACGAAGCAGGAAAATTGGAATTATCAAAATGAAATGCTGGATGCGGTTGCTGTTTTTCGTTTGGATGTTGATAAAATATCATGTAAGGCGAAATAGCAGGAGATTTATTGAATTCGGAGAAATCGTGAAATGAGTGATTTTATTACTGCTTTAAAGCAGAGAAATTTGGAGAAAATAAAATTATATCCAAAGTCAGACTTACATAACCATTTTGTTCTAGGAGGAAGCAGACGTTATTTACATCAGATCACTGGTGCGGAAATTAATCCGATAAAAAAGCCACTTTCATCTATGAATGAAATGCATGCGTGGAATCAGGCTAATATTGGACAAACATTTGAAGGAACCAAAATGCGAAAGGAGCTAATCAGGGCAACTTTTCAGCAGGCAAAAGAAGATGGCGTTACAGTACTGGAAATAGGAGAAGATGTCTGGGGACTCGGAGAGTTTTTTCATAATAATATCGATGAATTAGTTGAGGCATTCACTACAGCACAAAGGGAAATTGCACCGGATATAGAATTAAGACTGCAGATTGGTTTATCAAGGCATTGTCCCATTGATTATCTGGAGGATTGTTTATCTCATTTTTGGGGAAATAAAGCATTCTACTCTATTGATTTGTATGGTGATGAATTGGCTCAGCCAATTGAAAACTTCAAAGGCATCTATCGCAGGGCAAAAAAAGAGGGGCTGCGGCTAAAAGCCCATGTTGGAGAATGGGGAACTGCCGAAGATGTGAGGAGAGCAGTGGAAGAGTTAGAACTTGACGAGGTTCAGCACGGAATAGCTGCCATCAATGATGAAAGTGTAGTCCGTTTCATTGCAGATCATCATATTCGTCTCAATATTACTCCAACCAGTAATCTTCTGCTTGGAAGAGTAGAATCGATGTCAAAGCATCCAATTGGCAGGCTTTATCGAAGTGGTGTAGATGTAACAATTAACTCGGATGATATCTTGATATTCGATTCTGATGTATCGAAAGAATATCTGCACTTGTATGAATCAGGGTGCCTGACAGCGGAAGAATTGGATAATATCAGAATTAGTGGTTTAAAACCGTTATACTAGCGAGGAAATAGCATTTCTTATGGGGAATATATCAATGTAAACCTCGCTATTTTTGAACAGGAAATGCGAGGAATTACAAATGAATATCCTTTATAGTGATGATAGGGAGATGAAATATGGATTGGATAAATAGACTTAATAGTGCAATAAACTATATGGAAGAACATATGAAAAGTGAAATTGATATGGAGGAAGTAGGGAGAATTGCAGGGTGTTCCTCATATCACTTTCAAAGAATGTTTACTTATATGGCTGATGTTACTTTATCAGAATATATTCGTAGAAGAAGAATGTCTCTTGCAGCAGTCGACTTGCTTTCAGGTGAAAAAGTGATTGATGTTGCTTTTTCTTATGGATATGATTCTCCGACAGCATTTAACAGAGCCTTTAAGAATATTCATGGTATTGTACCTTCAAAGATATCTGAGGAAGGTGTAAGTGTAAAGTCTTATCCGCCAATTTGTTTCCACATATCAGTTAAAGGAGAATGTGAGATGAATTATCGAATTGTGAAGAAAGAAGCATTTAGGATTGTGGGAATTTCCATGCCACTTGAAAAAGAACTGGAAAAGAATTTTGCGAAGGTTCCACAGATGTGGGCAAAAGCTCATGCAGATGGGGATATTCCGAAACTACTTGATATAATGGATGAAAATATGCCAGGAATATTGGGTGTTAGTACATGTAATAATGAAACAGACTGGAAATATTACATTGCGGTTGCTAGTATGAAAGATACACCGGATGGTATGGATGAATATATAGTACCTGCTTTCACTTGGGCTGTTTTTTCCGGTGAGGGAGCAGGAACTTCAATACAAGACCTGGAATGTCACATCGTGACAGATTGGCTTCCAACGTCAGGATATGAATATGCAGATGGTCCAGACATGGAGGTATATTTAAATGCTGATCCAGTGAATATGAAATACGAAGTATGGATTCCAGTTGTAAAAAAGTAGAAAGAGGAATTTGAAGATGGCGATAACATATGATGATTTTATTGAAACAGTAGAAGAAGCTAACCTGGCATTAGTTAATGATTTACATCTTATGTTTTTAAAAAATGGCTGTAAATTAGAAATCAAAGAGGCAAAACAGGGATATGTTGTTACATATATCTATGCGAAGGATAAGAAAAAGATTGCTTTAATGAATTATGTTTTTCGTAAAAACGGAATGATGGTTAGGATTTATGCAAGGCATATCAATATGTATCAGGAATTATTAGATTTATTACCGCAAGAGATGAAAAAGAATGTGGTTAAAGCGGGTGATTGCAAACGTTTGACCGGAATATCAGAGTGTAGTCCTACATGTACAGCCGGCTATGATTTCATGATGGACAGTGTAAATTACAGAAAATGTAAAAATAGTGCTTTCTTTTGGAAAGTAGAGCTTAAGAGTATGGAGTATATTAAGAGGATGCTGGAGAATGAACTAAAATTGATTGAGGTTGACTAAAAGTGAACTCTTGAGTTTATATTTCAGAAAAGAGGGAGAGTACTTGTTTAAGATAGGCGAATTCTCAAAGTTGACACAAGTGTCAGTACGCATGCTGCGATATTATGATGAAGTAGGTCTTTTGAAACCGGCAGAAGTTGATAAATGGACCGGACACAGGATGTATTCCGCTTTACAGATTCCGGTTCTCGAAAAAATAGTATATCTGCGTGACAGCGGATTTAACGTGTCCGAGATTGCCTTAGCACTTGAGATGGACAATCATGGTCTTGCCGGACAGCTTGATAAAAAACGTCAGGAGATTGAACAGGCAATAAAAGATGAGCAGGAAAAATTGCGAAAGATTGATATTGCAAAAAAGGGAATGCTGAGCGATAAAAAAGAAATTCATTATCATATCTCTATGAAATCCATTCCAAGTTATTCAGTCCTTTCTTTGCGAAAGGTTGTTCCTACCTACTATTCAGAAGGTGATTTGTGGAAAGAACTGGCTGATTTTGCAAATAAGCATAAGATAGACATTGAAAGTAGAACTTTTAGTATTTTTCATGATACAGAATACAGAGAAGAGGATGTTGATATAGAATTGTGTGCACTGGTAAAAAAGCTACAAAAGAATATGGGAGAATTTACCTTTAGAATGACAGAGCCTGTTCCTATTATGGCATGTACCATGGTGACTGGGAGCTTTTCTAATATATCCGGAGCTTACAAGGCTTTTGCTGAGTGGCTTCATGAAAATGAACAGTATCGGATAGCAGGAGCAACACGACAAATTGTTCATCGTGGACCGTGGAATGAAAGTGATCCTGACAAATATTTGGTAGAACTTCAGATACCTTTAGAATTAGAATAAATCGATTTGTGAGTTAAATCAAAATAGAGTATTTTTCCCTTGTATCTCACATGGTGTGAGGTTTTATAATGCAGTCATACAAATAACAAGGAGGCAGCATTATGAATAATTTTAACGTAAACCCCATTGGCGAGGTATGCAATGATGAGAAAGGAACCTACATCAAAATACAGGAAGAATATATTCCTGCACTTTTGGCATTGGATGGATTTAGCCATATCAATGTACTCTGGTGGTTTAGCGAATATGACAACGAGAAATGTAGAAATATCCTTCAGACAGAGCAGCCATACAAGGGAGCACCTGAAACAATGGGAATCTTTGCAACAAGGTCGCCGATACGTCCAAATCCAATTGCATTGACAACTTCAGAGGTAATCAGGATTGATTTTAAAGAGGGTATCATTTATCTGACTTTTATTGACGCAAATCATGGAACACCTGTATTGGATATTAAGCCGTACACTCCAAGTTTGATCGTGTAGAAACACCAGAGGTTCCTGCCTGGTGCAGTCATTGGCCAAAGAGCACGGAAGAATCCGGTTCCTTTGCATGGGAAGATGTATTCAATTTTTAGGGGTGATACTATGAGTTTAAAAGACTATACTGATGAAAAACCCAAAATGGAAACGAAAAGATTGTTATTGCGTACACTGATACCAGAGGACGTAGAAGACTTAAAGGAATGGTTAAGTATACCGTCATTATATCAATACTGGGGAAAGAGGCCCGGTAAAACCGATTTGAATCCGGAACTTCTTTTTCAGAAAAATGAAAGACCAACAAAGTCCTTTCATTGGGGAATTGTACACAAAGAAGATGATAAGGTAATAGGTGAAATGTGGGTATATCTGATTGAGAATGACAGGATGGCAAAGGTAGCATTTCGCCTTTCCCCTTCCTATCAGGGGAACGGGTATATGACAGAGGCATTGCAGGAGGGAGTTCGATTCTGTTTTGAAAAGACAGAGCTACAGCGATTGTGGACGGATGTACATGTTATGAATGTAGCTTCCTATAAGACTCTTGAGAAAGCAGGATTCCAAAGAGAGGGACATATTCGAGATGGGAAAATGGTAAACACATACTGTGATTACTATATATATGGCATGCTAAAAGCAGACTATATCGCTTTCACGCAAAAACATATTGAATGATATAAAATATAAGCAGACTGTTTTCAATTATGGAAAATAGTCTGTTTTTTCGTTCTATATATTGATAGGAAAGGAGAATAGGGATTGATATATCATGTATTTCATAGGTCTATTTATACATCTTATCAGTAATGAATTGAACTTTTAAAGAATTTACAATATCATATAAATGAAATGTTGTTTTATCACAAGAAGATGATTAAGGAGAATGTATGAAAAAAATAATATTAACAGGTGCTATCGCCTGTCTTTTGTTTTTACTATTTGCATGTGCAAATGATAAGAATGGAACAGACAAAGCAGAAAATATGGATACTACTTTTGAACATGCAGAATTCATAAATAATAACAGTAACATGGAGTTAACTTTTCTTGAAGTGATAGATGATGACCCTAATCATAAAATTGGTGGGGATAATATACTTAGCGTTTCATCTCAGGATGGAATCGTAAATGGGGATGCGTACCATTATCCGGAGGAAAGTACTGAGGTCAGAGTTGTTAAGGTATATATAGATAAAGAATGTGAATATGATATTTTAGGGATAAAAGTAGGAGATGATTTTGATAAAGCAAAAGAACTTGCAGAAAAAACAGGTTTTGTTTATGAGAAAGATTTTTCAGATAATAGAGAAAGGGAAGTAACACGCTATTCTTATAAATGGGGAAATATTTTTTTGACATTAGAAGTAGATACAAATGGACAAATTGCAAGTATATTACTTGCTGCAAATTAAGAATGAAAAGCAATCTACTTTACGTAAGTTGTGGAATCAGTTCCTATAATGCCTGATGAGAGGAGATAGTGAAATGAAAAAATATGTACTTCCTACGATTATGCTAATTATATTTGAAGCGATAGCTGTAACTTTGTGGCTGACAAAAGATGATATATTCTATCTCTTTAACTTTAGTTATATTGGAATATCAATCTCACTTGGATTATTTCTTTTGACAAAGAAGGTCAAGAATGCAAGAAGAATCGTGCAGTTCCTTGTAGGAACATATATGCTGGTATATCTTGGATTCATGTCCAATGAAAATATGCAGATAGAAGGTTTCTGGTATTATTTATTTATGGGAGTGTTTGAAGCTGCTACGATTCATTATGCTGTTGCGAAAATATTCGGACCGCTTGTATTTGGAAGAGGCTGGTGCGGATATGCATGCTGGACTGCCATGATATTAGACTTGCTCCCCTACAAAACTCCGCAGGAACCAAGGAAGAAATTAGGATTTATCCGATATATTACATTTGTAATTTCTTTTGTATTTGTCAGTTCTTTATTCCTTATGCAGATAGGTAATCTGGAAAAAATCATGTTTTGGAGCTTTTTGATTGGCAATATTCTTTACTACGCTGTTGGAATTACACTGGCATACATATGTAAGGATAATAGAGCATTTTGTAAGTACATTTGTCCGATTACTGTTTTTCTAAAACCCATGAGCTATTTCTCTATGGTGCGGGTAAAATGTGATAAAGAAAAATGTGTATCCTGTAATAAATGTAAACGGGTATGCCCAATGAATGTCGATATGACAGATAATACAAGGAAACGAGCAAATGGAACAGAATGCATTCTTTGTATGGAGTGTATTGATAAGTGCCCAAAAGATGCATTAAGATTATAAGAGTCATAAGTAATGGTATATAGTTTTTGGTGACAGGGAGAAAGAGAGATGGCAGACAATGAATTATTAAGAAATCTGGATAAGCTGCACACAACCGAATTGGGTGTAGTACGCATACAAAGAAATCTGTCTTTAGACACAGATGATGTGATTTCTTGGTGTAAAAATAAAATTAATTCTGAGAAAGCAGTTATTTCAAAAAATGGTAAAAACTGGTACATAAATGTAGATGATTGTATCTTAACAGTAAATGCGTATAGCTATACTGTTATTACAGCGCATAAGGCTTATGTGTAATACTAAAATGATAAGTTGGAGAGTGAATAAATGGAGCTATTGTTTGAAATAGACAAGAAAGACTATGATCCTAATGGTGAAGTTTTCAGTAGGCCATCAGCCAGAGGAATCATTATGAAAGATGGAAAGATTGCTGTTATATATAGTAGAAAGAATAAGTTTTATAAAATTCCAGGTGGTGGTGTAGAACCTGGTGAAGATAATTTGAGTGCTTTGATTAGAGAAGTAAAAGAAGAAGTTGGATTGACAGTGAGGCCTGAAACCATAAAAGAATTTGGTTATGTGCATAGAATACAGCGAGGAAAGCATGAACCTGTTTTTATTCAGGACAATTTTTATTATTTATGTGATGTCGAAAATAGTCAGGAATTGCCCCAGTACTCAGATGCTGAAAAGCAGGAAAAGTTTGTTCCTGTGTTTGTAGATTTAGAGGAAGCCATAAAGGTAAACGAAGAATATGTGAAAGTGAATACCTTAGATTCAATGATTGAAAGGGAACTAAGGGTATTGAAGATGATACAGGGGAAGCAGATTTGCTAAATAATAAGGAAAAAATCCTTGTGTTATCAAATTTGCTATTTTATAGTTTTAACATGATAGGAAGGAATGACAAATGAGAATAAAACATATGGCAAACATAATTACCGGTTGCCGTATTGAGAAAAGTACTATAAAGCAGATACAAAAAAGTAAATATTTCAATAACCTCGGATGATGACTTTGTAAAGGATAAAGAAATCTGGGCTAATATTATTGCCGCTTTTTTGAAACAGGGATGTATTGCAAAAATGCTGAAATATCCTATTGGCTGAATGGTGAATATAGAGGTATGGGAATCATGCCACAAGTAATAAATATATTCACGCAGAAATTATTTACTCAATTTGATAAACATAGAGTTTGGGCAAGACCTTTTGAATTTAATAAGGCGTCTCAAAGGGCATTGGAAAAATCGGGATTTATTTATGAAGGTTTATTAAAGGAAAATGCATTTAAGAATAATCAATATATCAATTCAATAGTGTATGCTTTGATAAGGAAGTAATTTAATCCAAAGCTGCTTAAAGTGAAAAGCAAGAAGTTACCAAGAAAGGTCAATTAAGAAAAAATGATATGGTTAATAATAGCAACATTTGTGAATGCTCTTATCATAACAACGATTGTGGATATTGTTTTAATGGGCAGTTTTACACTTAAGCTTTCGGGAAAGTGTAGTATTTCTCAGTTTGTGGTTCATAAAGATAATCGGATTGACATGCAAAAAGGAAATGAATGCTCAGGCTATTCCACAGCGTATATTTTACGCCATTATGATATACCTGCAAATGGAGAAGAAGTATATAAAAAAATACCTAATAAAATGGCTAACGGCTATGTATATCCTAAAGAAATAAAAAGAATGCTTGAAGGATATGGATTTCATGTAAAATACTGTGCAGGAAATCTGGCTGCTTTAAAAGAGGAAGTATGCAAAGGAAATCCGGTCATTGTATTTATGAAAGTCAGAAAAGATAAAAATTGGTTACACTATGTGCCAGTTGTTGGATATGATGAGAATCATATATTTTTAGCAGAATCATTAGCAGAGTTTGTTAACTGCAACGAAAAATCATATAATAGAAAGCTAAGTAATAAGGACTTTTTGGCGTTATGGAATACTTCCATGATAAAAATGCCATTATATACGCACACATTCTATGTAATAGAGAAAAAAGAATAATAAAGAGTAAGGTTCTTTTATTGTATGGAGATGATTATTACCATTTTCCCGACTAAACACCTGATATTTAAATTTAGTTGGGGTGAAAGAGGGAATAGAATCCAACTAAAAATGAATTATGCTAAATAAGTTGGGGGTAGTTACATGAAATATCCCAACTAATCACAACATTTCTTAAATTTAGTTGGGGTGAAAGAGGGAATAGAATCCAACTAAAAATAAATTATGCTAAATAAGTTGGGGGTAGTTATGAAAAATTCCCGACTAATCATATCATTTATTAGTTTTAGTAGGAGAGACAAGAAAATGGATATAGAGAAAAGTATAAGTGCAACAAAAAAAGGATTTGAAGAAAGCTTTGCAAGTGGGGATTTTTATAATAAGCAGACGCAGGATGAGCAGCACTTAAATGCAATTCTTGACTTCCTTCCGATTAAGCCCGGCATGAAAATTCTGGATTTAGGAACAGGAAGCGGCTATTTGGCATTTCCAATTGCCAGGAAATATCCGGATGTGTCTGTGATTGGTTTGGATATCGTAGAGAAAACATTAGAGAATAATCAGATAAGAGCCGAAGAGGAAAATATTAAAAAACTTACATTTACTGCTTATTCAGGTATTGATTTTCCATTCCCTGACAATGAATTTGACATGGTTGTTTCGCGATATGCGCTGCATCATTTTCCAAAGATACAAACAAGTATTGCAGAGGTTAGTCGTGTTTTGAAAGAGGATGGATTATTTTTTATCTCAGATCCAACTCCAAATGATACAGATTATGACCGATTTGTTGATGCCTATATGCAGCTTAAAAAAGATGGACATATTAAGTTTTACACAGTAGATGAATGGAAAAATATATGCGGACAATCAGGATTACGATTAATCGATTCTTTTTCCAGTAGTATTCGATTCCCAAAGAAGAAGGATACTGCTTATGGATTTGATGAATTACTGGAGAAATATGACAAAGATGTCATTGCCGGATACGACCTTGAAATAATAGAAAACGAGATATATGTGACAGAAAAGGTCAATAACTTATTATTTAAAAGGTCAGAAATGTAATATAAAGAAATCAATGTAGAAGAGAGATGAAAGAGATATGAAGGTTGTAGTTGCGATTGATTCACTAAAGGGGAGTTTGTCATCATTAGAAGCAGGAAATGCCATTTCCGAAGGGATTCATAAGGTTTTTCCGAAAGCAGAGGTAACGGTGCGACCACTTGCAGATGGCGGAGAAGGTACAGTAGAAGCACTGACATTGGGAATGAATGGGCACTTGGAGAAGGTAATCGTGACAGGACCGCTTGGAAGACCTGTAGAAGCAATTTACGGAATTCTGGAGAAGAGCAAGACTGCTATTATGGAAATGTCTGCTGCCGCAGGAATTACTCTTGTAGATGAACAGGAGAGGAATCCACTAAATACAACGACGTATGGTGTCGGAGAAATGATTAAGGATGCAATAGACAAGGGATGCAGGCATTTTATTATGGGCATAGGTGGCAGTGCTACCAATGATGGAGGAATTGGAATGCTGCAGGCACTTGGATATGGAATTCTTGATAAAGAAGGCAAGCAGGTTTCGTTTGGAGCAAAAGGATTAAAAGAAATAGATAGGATTACAGATGATTTTGCTATCCCGGAATTAAAGAAATGTTCTTTTAGGGTGGCTTGTGATGTGACAAATACGTTATGTGGTGAACTGGGCTGCAGTGCCATCTTTGGACCACAAAAGGGAGCAACGCCTGATATGATTGAGCAGATGGACAAATGGCTTATTCATTATGCCAAGCTGACTGAAGAAAAATATCCAAAAGCAAACAGGAATCATGCAGGAACGGGGGCAGCAGGAGGATTAGGTTTTGCTTTTCTTTCATACACAAATGCGGTATTAGAATCCGGAATCAAAATTATTCTCGAAGAAACAAGACTTGAGGAATATGTAAAGGCGGCAGATATTGTTGTTACCGGAGAGGGAAGACTTGACGCACAGACAGTTATGGGAAAAGCACCCGTAGGTGTAGCCGAAATTGCGAAAAAATATGGGAAAAAGGTAATTGCATTTTCGGGTTGTGTAACAGAAGATGCCGTGGAATGTAATAATCACGGAATCGATGCGTATTTTCCGATTCTACGTAGTGTGGTCTCTCTTGAGGAGGCTATGGATTCCAAGAATGCAAGAAAAAATATGGTGGAAACCGTAGAACAGGTTTTCAGGCTTATCAAAATTTATAAACAGTGAGGTAAGAAATGAGAGTATTAATCATAGGAGCAGGTGTTTTGGGCTGTAATATGGCACATAATTTTTACAAGGCAGGAAAAGATGTTACTTTGCTGGCACGTGGCAGGTGGGGCGAAAACATTAGGGAAAATGGGCTTGTTATTAAAAATAAGTTTTCACTAAAGCCATCCTGCGACAGGATTCCTGTAATCGGTGAACTGAGCAGGGACAATGAGTTTGATGTTATATTTGTGTGTCTTAGATATACGCAGCTGCAATCCATTATGGATACATTAAAAAATAATTTGACCAAAAATATTGTCTTTATCGGAAACAATGTTGATGCCGAAGGGTTTGCCAAGGCTCTTTCAGATAAAAATGTGATGTTTGGTTTTGCATCTTCAGCCGGACATCGAGAATCAGATCGTGTAGTGTCAATAGATTTGAAGAAAATTACAATTGGAGACTTAAAGACTAAGGCCACTAATAAAAGCCTTATTACAGACATTTTCTCAAACACAAAATACAAGATGGTATATGAATCAAATATCGGTGATTACCTGATAAGTCATGCAGCTTTTGTCATTCCGGCTATCTTTGCCAGTTATTATACAGATGGCAATCTTAAAAGAATTAAAAACAATAAAGCATTTATCTACAAAATGATTGATGCTAATGCAGAGTGTTATCTGGCAATTGAAACACTTGGACATGAATTGCTCCCAAAAGGTGAAGAAGAGTATCGTTCTCCTAAATACAGAAAAATGTGTTATCGATTTTATAAATTAATGTGTTCAACTGTACTTGGTAAGTTATGTGTTTCTGACCATGCAATGAGTGCAGTAGATGAAATGAATGTACTTGCTTTGAAACTGGAAGAGATGATTCATAAGTCAGGGGTCAAGGCAGATAACTTCTTTGAACTGAAGAAGTATATGATAAAAGAATTCGCAGGATAAAGTCAAATAAGGAGGTACTGCTTTATGGAAAAGTTTATTAAGGAGACTGCATATCAATACGGAGCAGATGTTTGCGGAATCGGAAACATAGACAGATTTGAAAATGCACCTACGGGTTATTCACCGCTTGATTTATTTGAACAGTGTAAATCTGTCATTGCTGTCGGAATCGCTTTACCGCAAGGATTGTATGAAATAGCACCAAGACTGATATATAGTCATTTTAATGCTGAGGTATGTACCATTCTCGATCATATTGAGTTAAACCTTGCCAAAGAAATCGAAAAAAAATTTCATTGTCTTGCAGTTCCGGTTCCATGTGATGCACCTAATGAGTATTGGGATGCAGAAAGGATGACTGCAAAAGGGCTTATTTCGATGAAGCATACAGCCGTTTTGTGTGGACTTGGTTCTATTGGAAAAAGCTCTTTGCTTATTAATCCTGAATATGGTAATCGTTTGACAATCGGTGCAGTACTAACAAATCTGGAATTAAAACCTGATTCTGTACAGCCTGACTTATGTATTACCGGATGCAGAAGGTGTATTGAAAGTTGCCCTGCGCAGGCAATACAAGCTGGTAGCGTAGACCAAAAGCGATGCCGCCTGAATACTTACGGAAAAACTGCCCGAGGCTTTGATACGGTTGATTGTAATAATTGCAGGACTGTTTGTCCAATGAGATTTGGAAATCGGTCGATACAATAAGAAGGAATTGAATTATGGGAGAATTATCAAAATTGCCGAATATAGGGAAATTGGTAGAGGAGCAGTTAAATCAAGTAGGAATCAAGACAGAAGAAGAATTGAAATCGGTTGGTGCCAAACAGGCGTGGTTGAAAATCCAGGCAATTGATGAATCGGCATGTATTCATAGGTTGCTGGCATTAGAGGGAGCAATTCGTGGTGTTAAGAAAACGGCATTGCCGGATGATGTGAAGGTAGATTTAAAAGAATTTTACCAGTGGAATAAGAAATAACAATGAGGAGAGGAAGATGGCAGATTTAAAATGTCAGGAAGAATATCTTCGAAGAATACACAAGGTACAGGATTACATAGAACAGCACATGGGTGACGCAATGACTATTGAAGATCTTGCTAATGCCGCAGGCTTCTCAAAATACCATTTCAGCCGTATCTTTCAGGGAGTGTTGCAGGAGTTCCCAGCTCAATATGTGTATCGGATACGTATGGAATATGCAATGTTTCTGCTGGCTCATCGGACAGACAAAAAAATGACAGATATCGCTTTTGAACTTGGATTTACGGATTCAGCAGTGTTTTCAAGAGCATTTAAGAATTTTTCAGGAATAAGCCCAAGGGAATCTTATATATTCATGATTCTTTTCAAGTGCACCTTTTTGATCAGAACGATTAGGATCACAGTAATAAATTCGAGTTCTTATTTCACCATTTTCATCACACTCTAGATTCCATCTATCTTGAAACTCATGTCCGTTATCTG
>JALEWA010000193.1 GCA_022788085.1 Lachnospiraceae bacterium | reverse complement strand
AGCATCGCCGTGATCTGCCATCCGGCAGCCGTCTCCTCTGCAAAGACGAAACTCTCGAAGGTATGCAGCCAGCCCTTTCCGAAGGCACCGTCATAATCCAGCACCGAATCGTAGCGGCGGAACCACTTCTCTTCCCCGTACAGTCCACGGAATACAAGGTCTGCCTTGAAGATGAGGAGATTGCCGCGGGCACAGTTGACCGGATCGCATGCCATGATGAAGTTGTTGATGCCGCTTGAGACAGCAGTCTGGGCACAGCGTTTCCAGTCGAAGGACTCCTGATTCCCCATGGCGATGTCCCACAGCTGCATGCCGGAATCAATCACGGTATCCGACAGGGTATCCACGCCTGCCACGATCCACCTGTTCTTGCCATCTGTGGTAAACCCGACTCCGGTAGCAAATCCCGCAGACAGCCCTTCACGCATCAGATTCTCACCAAGTCCCTGAACACACAGATCGCCATGTGCAATACCGGCAAGGGTACTTGAGGCAAAGCCGCTTGCATACTGTTTGCCAAACGTTGCCCACCGGCTGCTGCAGCCGTCCATCCCGGCAATCGGTCCTGTCAGGGCTGATACCATCAGGTTTGTGGCGAACGAATCGAAATACTCCATGGGACTCTTATCAAGCTTTCCATCCGGTATCAGGTCAAAGGCTGCTTCCACACCGGTATTGATTGTGGCACCTGCAAACATCTTGCCAGCCAGTGCCGGACCTGCAAAGATCAGACTTCCTGCAACGATCAGACCATTCTCGATCATGGAATAGGCAGGCTCCGGTATGTACTCCTTCAGAATATTTTCCGCAGGCGTCGACCAGTCACCGTTCATTGCCAGTTCATGACTCTGTGTGGCTTCCGCCATATCTGCCGCTGCGAATACGCACAGGGAAGTGCCTACAGCCACAGATGCAACTACCATCGGAGCTGCCAGACCACCAGTACAGACAATGAGTGCTGTTCCCAGTGCCGCCATCAGCAGACCCTTGCCGAACTTCGCCCTTGCCTCACGGTTTCTCTCGATCAGGACGTTTGCGACCTGCTTGTTATTAGCTGTTGCCTGCTGTGCCTCCTGCTCGGTCAGGGCTGAATCATCATACGTCGGTGTGACCGGAAGTGCCGGTCCTGTAGTGGCATGGAAGATCTGACCGGTTGCATAAAGCTGTGTCACGCCTTTGGCGGCAATGAGATGATCCTCCACCGGAACCATTCCTGTCTCATCCACGGTCATCCGGGACAGGAACAGGGTATCGCCTGCCGATACGGTCACCTTTGCCGTATCAGTACCGTCATCCGTTCCTCTTCCTATCGTGATATCCTGCCCGGTAATCCATACATCTGTGCCGGATATCTCCACGTTTCCGTCTTTTCCAAGCTTCATCCGGACTGCTTTGCCATCATCCGGACTCATGGTGATGGCATCCGGCGTCAGATGGATCGCCGAACCGGTATCATTGCTCAGGCTTCTGTCTGACGGATTGGAGGTCTTATCTGCCCTCTGTGCCCCTTCTGATGTATTACGCAGGGAATGGACTGCGATTGCCTCCCATTCCTTTCCTGTCGGGAAATACAGATGCACCCTTGCTCCTTCGACCGGCATGCAGTAGAAGTCCTTTGATTCGATGGCATAAGTGAAGAAATAATCTTCCCTTTCACTGTCTACTCCGTCATCTTTATCTATATCAAGGGCGATGGAGATGGTATTGCCTTTCCGCTTTTTCACGGTTCCCGGAAGGCTTGCTCCCGGAAGCTTTTCATTGTCATGATAGGCAGCTTTCACGGATTCTGGAAGACGTACCACGTAATCATAACGGATAACCCCTTTTTCCAGATATCCTACCACATAGCTTACCGCCAGCTCCTGGCCGTTGATGCGAAGCATGGTTCCTACGGGATAATACTCCTCCAGGGTAAACGTCTTCCATGTGTAATCCAGCACATTTGGATATTCCATGGCACCGGACTTTGCTGCTTTCGTCGCATTCTCCATAACGGAAAACACTTCACTTCTTCCGTAGAATTCCTTCTCGCAGGCAAACACATCCCTTTGTGTTTCTATCTCTTCTACCTTAAGTTCTGCCTCGGCATTTCTTTTCCCATATCCTGCTTCGATTCCCGGTGTATCAGAGGTCTCATGGGAATACAGGACTGCCCCGAACAGAGAAGCGATTCTCGTGAGGAACTCCCAGTCTGTTTCCTGATACTGAATGATCGGGAAGTCTGTCTCCTTTGAAAAATCCACATGGGAGAAGAGAAATGCACCGGGATAGGAAGACAATACCGCATCCACGATTTCCTGATAAGTAATTCCTTTCCGGAAGAAGGTTCTGCTTCTCTTTAAAACATCAAGCTTAGCCGTTGCTCCCAGCGCTGTCAGATACAGATAATACAGTCCGGCTTCCCGTTCAAAACGGACTTCGGACACATATCCGGTAAACAGGATTCGCCCTTGTGTATTTCTGATGGTAAACGGGGTATCACTGTCTATTCTTTGGAGGAATTCCCCACGATCCTTCTCCTCTACGATTCCTTTAAGATGTGCGACCGGATGGTCACCATATCCGCAGGTAAACGAAATATCCTGTATCTGTTGTATCTTATATGCAAAATCTATTTGAATATCCTGATAATTCATCTATCCTTTGTCTCCTATTTCTCTAGCCGTTGTTCCCGTTTACCAGGTATCCTACATAGTCGGAAATGGACTGATTATATTCTTCCCTGCTCATGAGCTTACCGTTATGGAAGATATATGCTACCTGATCAGCATTCTCAGCATTTACTGTAGTACCGTTAAAGGATTCGTAGGGAATACTGTCTGTATTCTCTGATAAATACGCAGACACATCGTTGCCATCCATTTGTGTCTGGTATGCTCCATTGAGAAGTTCATTCTGTTTCTCCTCTGAAACAGAGACGCAGGGTGTACCATTCTTAAATGCTTCCCGTATTGTATTCATATCGTCATATGCAGACTGACAGGTAGTTTCATCGTATGCCCCACATACCAATCCTGTCTTAATATCATTGAGCATGGAAAGTGTACTGCCCATCTGTTCACTTAACTGTTTCTTACTTTCGATTTCCTCTTCCAGGCTTTGGATTTCCTGTTCATCTGAAGCTGTCTCCAGCTTTGCTTCGAGTTCTGCGATATTCTCATTCAGCTTCTCCAGATTGCCCTGTGTTGCATCCGGTATGGGATCTCCCTGCTTCCAGTTTGCCATATCTGCTGAGCCATGCTGCTCTGTGACTGCATTCTCCTGCCCGTCATCAACCAGATGGATGGCACCCTTATCGCACTTTAAGCATACCAGTGTGCACCGGGTATTCAGTGCATTGACACCATTGATCTGAAGACGATCTGTCCCACCTGACCAGATATCTCCGACTGCAAATTCCGGATTGCATAGTACCGTCACACTTTCATAGACATCCTTACCATATCCATGATACGGGTCTTCTGTGGTGTCCTCCTCATAGCCAAAGACACTGGCTACCTTCTTACCGATATTCATAATGCCATTCCCGATAGCAGATATACCGTCCATCATACCATCCAGAAGGTTCTTATCTTTTTCAACGATTTTCATAACCTCCTTAACAGCATCCAGCCTGTCAGGATTGGTAAGGCTGCTGCAGAAGCCAAATGCTTTCACATTGGTCTTCGCTTCACTGTCCTCTACCGTCATGACAGGCATGTCATGCATATAGGTTCCATGACAGTTAGGCAGGGTAAGCCTTGCCATTCGGCTTCCACATTCGCAGTATGCCTGCGCACCATGTAACACATAACTATAAGTTTGTGTCAGGCTTTCCTCTGATGATTCTACGGTTCCATTCTGTTCTATAATCTCTCCCATTCTAACCATGCCTTTCCAAATACCTGCAAACTTTGAGCCGCAGGCACAAATTTGCTAATTGAAAAATCTTCCGTTTATGGATTTTTCAATTTATCTGCTCTCTACTTTTGTAAATTTCACTCCATAACAGTTTCTGCGCAACAACGATTCCACAATATCAAGCGACACGATCATATATGCAGGTCCGATTCCTCTTACCTTGAATATGACTCTGTCTGCGATTTTTTCCTTATCAAGCACCAGCTTCTTAATACTTTTGTCCGGATAGAATTCTACATCCTCATGCAGACAGTCAATCCTGTCAACAAGAAGTACATTGTATTCGGTTCTCTTCTTTCTTGGTATGTTCACCATGGAAACCTTTTTATATATGGCGGTCTCATCATAAAGTTCCAACACTTCCCTTACCTTTTGTGACACCATATAGAGTGGATCTTCCAGTACATCCGGATAGGAGCTTTGATCCGACTCAATGGTATGCAATATGGTATGCTCTCTTACTTTATCAGCATGAGATGTGTTATATTCTACAGAGCCTGCCTGTGGGAACTTCTGCAGGATAAATTTATTCTGTATTCTTCTGTCCAGCTGCATGATATAGTATTCCAAGCTCTTCTCCTCCTACTCTTCTATCCACCGGATGCTATTCTTCTGTTCATCTGTCAGATCCCATGCTTCCTTATATTTTACGTCTATCTTTGCACCTCTTAAGTCTGCGCCTTCCAGATTAATACGACCAATCCGGGCATTACGGAAATCACATTCTGCCAGAAATGCACCGGAGAAATCCACATTCTTTATTGTTGCGTCCCGGAAGGAAGCAGGAATAAACGCGGGATTCAACGGAATTGTCTCTTCATATGGCAATACGTCAAGTCTGACACCTGTCATGCTTACATTCTCCAATAGGCTTCCCGTAAAGTCAGCGCCATTCATGCAGTTACCATCCATTATGGCATTATGTATATGGCAGTTACGCCAGTCTGTAAACATGCATTTACAGGCAAGGAACTGGCTCTCTTCCAGAACGCACTCCCTGAAGCTGCTAAAGATAACATTCCGAAAACAGATATTGCGGTTTTGTATATGATAATTGGAAAAATCATATAATACATACTCCAGGCTTGAAAAATCACTTTCCTGCGGTGTCCGGGTGATTCTCTCCATCACGGTTTCCGGCTCTTTTGGGGGGATTCCTTTGGCAAACACTACAAATGCTTTATCCTTACGTTCTCCAATCAGCACACGGAATATCTTATCTTTTTCCACGTCTTCCCATCTTGGATCTGACGCCAGTTCCCGAAAAGCATACACGCCCAATATATACAGATACATGACCTGGCCTGCAAAGTTTTCTGCCATAATCAGGTCACAGTCTGCCGGCGTAAGAGTATTTACATACTTTGCCGCAGCCTGATACAGTTCTTCCCTGCACTCATCATAGATACCCAGCACGGACTTCATATCCAGCATTTGCGAAATGTCTTCTCTTGTGTATTCTCCATTCTTATCATGAAGCTCTACAAGCCATCTGTATGTTCCGTCCATGATATGTGTGCGTAAAAAGGAAAACTGTACCTCCTGAACCTGAAAGTCAGGATAGTCTTCTAACCGGCTTATGATACTCCAAAATCCCTCCTGTAACAGCTGTGCAAATTCATCTCTTCTTTCCCTCAGCTGATGGCGGTATCTGCGATTTATCTTCTTAAGTATGCTTTCTGCTTCTTCGGATCTGAACTTTACTAAAGCTTCCTCTCTTGTCATATGCTTCTCCATCTGTAAAAATATTAGTTTTCCAACACGTATTGTCCGGTAATTCTGGTATTTCCTGACGAATCCATCTCGATTGCGCCAGCCTGTCCGCTAATTTTGATTGTTTCTGTGGCATACAGGGAAACATTACGTGAAGCCGATATATTGACATCATTGGTTGCTGATATATGGATCCCTGCTGCACCGGATATGGTAATATTTCCTGCATTATCCATAATAATAACTGCCTTCCCATCATCTGCACTGATGGTTATTCCTTCCGGGGTTAGCTTGATTTCCTTATTGTCGGGAGTTCGAAGATATCTGACACTGGGGTCTGACATTCTGTCTGCGGTATTCCCTTCCTGTGGTGTATAGCTGCTTACGGAACTGATGGCGAAGCAATTGGCTTCTTCCTCATCCGGGAAATAGACTCTTAGTAAATCGCCTTTCTTAGGCATACAATACCATCCGCTCCCATCCGGAGAAGCTGACATCGTAGAATAAGGAAACAGATATTCTGCATTCTTAACCTTATCGATTTCTAATTGAATCTTTACTTTATCCCTTTCCACTTCTTCTGCCGTTCCATTAATCGACAGACCTTGAAGCTTCCCGTTCTTTATTCTTCGCTGCTTTAGTCCATTCTCAGAACATAACAGGTAGGTCGCAGTGATGGCTGCATTCTTCATCTCATACCTTGCTTCACGAATATAGAGAGTCTTTCCTTCCAGGTTTACTCTTGTTCCAAGCTTGAGAATCTGATAGGTTTCTACCTGATAAACGAGGTAATCTTCTTCCAGAATATCTTCAAAATAATTGGCATGATCCATCTCATAGTTTCTGATGTCTTTGTGATATTCATATGTCTGCGTCTTAAGATCCTCACATACTTCTCCGGCTGCTCCTACTGAAAATACAGGCTTTTCCATTGTCATATCACCGAACAATCCCTGATTCTTATGTGATGCAAGTCTTTTTAGATATTCCCAGTCCGTTTCCTTATACCGGATACTGATTTCTCCAATCGCAACGTTATATTCCTCTTTCTTCAGGCCATATGTCATAAGTGCGCCGGATCTGGCTGCTACTTCATCCATAAGTGTCCGGTAGGTAGTATTTATCTTCTGGTAGGATTCGGATTCCTTCCTCGTATCCAGAGTACCGGTATTACTTAATGCCGTAATTTCAATTGCCTGATGGCTTTCCTTCCTGAACACTTTTACATTGGTTATCACTCCTGCAAATAATGTCCTTCGTTCACCATCACTGTTACCATAAACTGCTTTGATGGGGCTGCAGACCATGGTATTTGTCAATACAGAGCTGCCATCCTCCTCGATAAATCCTATAAACTGCAGTGTTGCATGTTCATTTACCTGATTTGTTATGATGAATTTTTCTATGCGCATTGCAGGGAAATTCAGTATTGTCAGATTGTCATAGGTAATAGGGGTTGTATTCGTTGCCATTTCGTTTCCTCCCAACGTGTATTATGCCTGTTCTCCATTGATTTCAAAGGTATTTCTTATCTCTTTTATGATGTGCTTCCAGTATTTATCTTCTGCATGGTCATAGTTTACTACCACCTGTGCCTGACCATATGGGCTCATAACAAACCACATATTCTGATGCACATTGACTACACCTGTAAAAGTGATAAAGTCAAGATACATGACTTTACAACCATCTATGATCCGGGCTCCTTCCTCTAACCACTTAAAGGTTACTTTTTTCATATTTTTCATCATATTTTCTTTATAAATATCCAGAGTCAGGAAGTCCGACTTCTCATCGGTAGCGGCAATCGTGCAGGAAAATCCCAATTCATTGTTTGCCGTTTTAAATAATGTCTTTTCATCATTCTGAATCAGGATTCCCTCTGATGGAATATGGATAGAGAATCGTCCATCACATACGGTATATTTTTTAAATGGGAATTCTCTTCCAAGTACGGTACACTTTCCATTGAGAATGCCTTTTCTAACAGCATCTGCATCTACCATGGATTCTAATTCCTGTTCGATTCTTTCCTGTTCTGCCTTTTGCTTTTTCAGTCGCTCCTTTTTAAACTTTTTTGCTATTTCTTCGTCTATAAATGTCATTTTCTCTCTCCCTGCTTAATCAACTATCAGTCTTCTCTCACGTGGTCCGGCATTTCCCATATGGCTGGTCTTACCTCTCTTCTCAAGAATCCTGCTTAGGTATGTATATATCTCATGATTGCTTATATTCTCATTCTGTATATGAAGTTTATGCCTGAGGTAATGAACGATGCTTTTGCGGCTGACAGCTTCCTTTCTCCGGCATTCAAAGCAGAAAGCAATATCATACGGGTCAGTTAATTCGCTTTGCAGCATCTCATCGCCAAAGCTTTGCGTAATCTGTGGTGAAATAGTACTCTCTCCATACGCTGCATAGGGAGCATGCACTATGTTCACAACATTATATGTAACACCATAGTCCTGAAAGCTATTGTATGTTGTACGAAGCTTTGCTCCTGTCTGGTGTTCGAAGCGGCACAATTCCATCTCATTATTTCTGATTGTTTCCTGTTCATCCAGTACAAGATCCGTTGTCCATATTCTCATACCGTGCCTGTGCTGTACTTCTTCAAATCTAAGCTTTAAAAACTCTTTTTTATTATTGGGCTGAATATTGATTCTTACTTCCTTATCCAGATAATAGATTTTTCCCTGATAGATTACCATCCCGCTTTTCAACACGATACCATCTGCCTCGGCTTCTATCATGATATCTTTCAGGATTCCGTCACTATATCCCGAAAAGAGCTGCTCTACTGTCCTGATTGCTCCGTTTAACCCTTCATTCAGGGTTTGTGCACGTAACACTCCATGTTTTTCAAATTCTGCCTCATATGTTTGAAACATGATTTCCTCCTGCTCTATATCAATGCTATCTCATCAAGAACCATCGTTTCTTCTATTTCAAAGACTCCAAAATGTTTATTCCAAAAAATATCTGTCTCTATACCCATGGGTAGGAAAATATCTTGTAAAAGTGCTATTTTTCTCCTTGCCATATAGGTTTCCTTTTCTCCAATGTATAGCAGGATTTTCTCGTTTTCAAGCATATAGACATAGATATCTGAGAAGAATGCCTTTAACGCATTGCCAAAAAGGATTCTGCCATCACCGCCTGAATACAGATTATATATCTGCCCCATGAGAGCATCCTGCTCTTCCCTGGTAAGCGATTCAAATTCCTGACGATATTTATCTCCCAAGGAACCTTGCAGGATTTCCTGAATGCAACGTTTCCGGGCAAATGACTGTTTTGTCATTCCTGCCAAACGCTCTATTTCAAATACTTCATGAATCCAAAAATCAAATATAAATTTTTGGAGTTCCTGCAAATTATCCTGATTTTCGGCGGTCAGAAGCTTTGTGAATATTTCTTCATAATGATAATTGGGATTTACTTCTATTGTTCTGTTTTCCTTGAGCTCAATCTGATTCAAATTCGCAGGCAAACATTCCATATATGGTGAAAATGCCTTTGCCGGTATAAAAGTGATATCAGCCGGCTGTATTCCATTCTCCTGAGCATAAAGCATATACTCACACGCACTATGAATCATATCTGTTCTCCATTTTACAAATCACGGTATACTCCCGAAATTCACTCTGTATCGTATTGACTACATACTGTATCGTATCTCTATATAGATATTGTGGCAAACCGGCATTATGTATGATTAACTCCAGGCAGCTTCTCTCCTTCTGCATCGGTAATTCATTGCTTTGTTCTCTGGCTACTACATAGTCGAATGTCTTATCGTAATTCTGTAATACCTGATATCCCTCATATACTATCTTTTCACTTACAGCTAATGTGTTAATACATCGTGAAAGTTCAAAATCGGAATGAACGATTCGGGATTGTCCCTGACTACTCCACATTTTGCGTTTCACACCATTCGTCAGTATTGCATATTCACTGTGAAGCTTACTGAAATCATTAGCATATATCTGCCAGACCATGAATTGTTTCTTACTGTTATCTCCTGTATAAAGGGAATATCTGTCCTGATACCTGACACCATAACCATCCCCGCATTCTGCTTTATCAAGGAGCATTTCTATCTTTTCAGGAATGAGAAAGTCATAACGATAATGGATACGATCCTCCTGGATGACAGGAAAGTCATTCGCCGGCAGGGTAATATATCTGACATTCCATAATGGTATCATATTTCTATGCAGTCTTTGATTCAGCTCCTGATTCTCTACGGAATATCCGATGATTTCTGTGTCCGTTTGAATATTCCTGATGCTTGTTTCCAGGTAAAAGAACTTTTGTAAATATGCCTCATTTACTTCCTTCCAGCATAATCCATTTCCTGCAAATGCTTCCCTGCATTGTTGCAGGACATCAAGATATGTAGTGTTCTTCACTAATTTGAATTCTACCGCAAACTCTCCACTGGTTGTATGAATGGTTCCTCTTATCCTATCTGCTTTGTATTGCATGATTTCTTTGTCATCTGCTGCTATCCAGACGGGAATACATAAAGAATCTTCTTCCATAAAATATTCTCTGCCTGTTACATCCGAAGCATTCATAGCAAACAGCATATCTTCATATAAGTCAATCTTTTCCCGTTCGCATACCGTTATTGCAATTTCATATTTATTGATCTCCTGCATCTTTTCATCAAGTAATTGTTGTTTCAATTCTTCTATTTTACGCTCACAATAACTTTGCATCTGAGGTAAGGTATGTTCTAAAAGAATATTTGCAACTTTCCTGTCACTATCAGAAACAAAAGAATCTATTTTCTGTTTCATTTCTTCTCTGGTCATATCATCTCTCACTTCTCTTCTGTTATGGTAAACCATACCTTAAGACTATCACAAAAAATAGAAATCCTCAATAAAATAAACCCTTGGAATTTCAGTGTTCCAAGGGTTTATGATTCTTCTTTCATATGTTGTTGTCTAATTAGATAATATCTGCTTCTCAAAGGCTTCAAAGTCCATCTGGGAATAAGTGGTATCAAGGTCCTTATTATTCCAGTTGTTTGTGCTTTTTCCCGAAAGCCTTGTTGGTTCATTATAGCCGTTCTTTAAGATAGTAAGGACATATCCGACCTTATTATCTACCTTCTTCTTCAAGGTATATGTAAGTATTTCAAAGAGCTGTTCATGTGTACGGTTATTTGCCTTTGCCGTTCTTAAGATATCCTTTGCTTCCTTAACTGTGCAGTCAAATACATCGATAATTTCCTGCTCTTCCTCAGTTGCAATGACCGATTCCCCATTCTTTTCAATGGTCTCATATTCGACAATCGTTCTGTTTGTCTTAACCTTCTTCACATGAAACTGCACTGCACCAAGGCTGTTCTGCCCACTTGGGAGCTTTTCATAAATCAAATCGTATTCAAAAGCAATGTCGGTATTTCCATTGATTTCTTCATACGGCTTATCCAGGATTTCACGCTTTACATTACCGTTTGCATAGGAATCCGGTACCTTCATCATCTTGCGAAGCTCCATAAAGGAAACGATAAAGGTTCCTCCGTTAAAGTTCTCTCTATCCTTCAATAAATAATACAATCTCTTGGAATATTTCTTGGTCAGATTCAGCGGATATTCTATTCTGTAAAATGCTCCCTGCTTGGCAGACATAATCATCTGTTTTACTTCAGGATGCAAATCAAGAACAATCTTACTTCTGCCTTCATCTCCACGCTTTTTCTGATATTTGATCTTACTGAACCATGGGTAGTAAATATCTGTTCCTTCATCTTCCTTTAAACGAAATCCCGCACCCTCAAACTTCTTTACTGCTTTCTGCAGATATGAATATGCGTTTGATTCATCCTGCAAATTGTACAAATGCTTAACATCTGCAATATTAATCTCATATCTTGTGTTTTCCTCTGTGTCATCGCCTTCTCCAACGATACCAAGAAGAATATCAAGGATATCATTCTGTCTGCGGTCAAGATCATATCTTGCCTCAATGATAGTCTGTGGTCTGAATGCAACCTCTTTACCACCCTTTTTCTTCTTCATGTAATACCTTCCTTCTCATCACCCGTTCCCCTCACCGGGTAAAGGTTCGTAGTGCCTATCTTTTCATAATAATCGATTTTTCTTTGAAGAGCAATCCTTTTTACCTAATTTATTTTTTCACTACATATCATCTACCGATATCACACCCGGAATATCACGAAGCTCCATCAGATAATCATCCTTATTCTTTCCCTTCGGAACGAGAATAACGGCAGAAATGACACAGGGCATTTTCTTTGCCTTTGGCTTATTGGCATCAAAAGTATCAATCATGCATCCATCTTCCTTAAATTTATGGAATATCATGGAAGCCAATTTTTCATCCTCCAACTCCATATGTAGTGTCATATATCGTGAGTGTGCATATATCCTTCTCTCAATTGCCGGAATCATATGCAGAACCTGAAGCAGGAGCAATGTCACAATGATTGCCCCATCTAAAAAACCTATTCCAACAGCAAGACCAACACAGGCAGAAAACCAGATACCCGCTGCTGAT
>JALEWA010000191.1 GCA_022788085.1 Lachnospiraceae bacterium | reverse complement strand
ATAAACATTACCAGGGAAGAAGAGGAGTCCTTTATTCAAAAAATGGCAGATGAGCCAAGAGAACTGATGCTTGTTGCCTTTTTGAATGAGGAGCTTGTTGGAATCTGTTCCTTTTCCTTAATAAGTGGATATAAGAGATTTCAGCACAGATGCAATGTGGGAATTGCTTTATATCAAAGATTTTGTGGACTTGGTATCGGAAGGATTATGATGGAAGAACTGTTGAAGGCAGCCAAAGATTGTGGATATGAGCAGGTAGAACTTGAGGTAATCAGCACAAATAAGTCAGCGATTCATTTATATGAAAGCCTTGGATTTGAAAAGTATGGAATATTGTCTCATAGCATGAAATATCAGGATAACAGTTACGCAGATGATTGGTTGATGATAAAAAGCTTTACGAAAAATTTGGGAGATAAAGTATGAGCATATTTAATGTAGAACTTAAAAAAGTTGTAGATGACAGTTATGACATTGAAATTGGATTTGAATTACAGCAAAAATTAATTACGGATCTAAAGAATGGATTGGTCGGTAATCTAAAAAAATTTGCAGTAATCACCGACAGTATTGTCAAAGAGCTATATGCAGAGAAGATATGCCATCTATTACAGGAAGCAGGGTATACAGCAGATATTTTTGTATTTGAAGCCGGAGAGACTAACAAGACACGGAAAACAAAAGAACTGATAGAGGATGCCATGCTGGAAAAGGGATACCGCAGAGACTGTTGTATCCTTGCCATTGGAGGTGGTGTAGTAACTGATTTGGCGGGCTTTGTTGCAGGAACCTTTGGGCGAGGTGTTCCATTTATCAATTATGCGACAACTCTGCTTGCCGCCGCAGATGCTTCGGTTGGTGGAAAGACTGCCGTTGATACACCGCTTGCGACGAATCTTATTGGATTATTTAATCAGCCGCAAAAGGTATATCTTGACATTGCTACATGGAAAACACTTCCGGAGAGGCAGATAGCAAGCGGCCTTGCAGAAACCATTAAGCATGCATGCCTTGCAAACAGGGAATTCTTTGAATATCTGAATGAGCATATGGAAGAAATTTTTACAATAGATAGAGAAGCCTGTGAACACATAGCAGAAGAAAACTGCAGAGTAAAATATGAAGTAGTTATGAAAGATGAGCGCGAAAGTGGATTGCGTGAGGTATTAAATCTGGGACATACTGTCGGACGGGCAATTGAAACAGTCAGTGAATATCAGCTGCTTCATGGAGAGGCACTTGCTATCGGAATGGTGGCAGAGGCAAAGCTTGCACTTAGAATGGGATATGTAACAGAACAGGAAAAGGATGCTGTCATAGAGCTGCTTCAAAAGGCAAAGCTTCCAACCGCAATTCCTACTTACATTGACAGAGAAGCCTTAGTAAAGAAGCTGTATACCGATAAGAAGGTAAAAAACGGGAAACTGCGTTTTGTCATTCAAAAAGGCATTGGTTCTGTTGTTGAGTTTGAGAAAGGTGTATTTGCAACACCAATTGATGAGGCTGTTGCCAGAGAAATCATTATGGAAATGTAGGAATTACAAGTTAGCAAAAGGAGTATAGCCATGGAACAATCCACATTTGACAAAATCTATGAGGTAGTAAAACAGATTCCATACGGGCAGGTGGCGACTTATGGACAGGTTGCAGCACTTGCAGGAAATAAGCGATGGGCAAGGGTAGTAGGGTATGCTCTTCATGTAAATCCTGATCCAGAGAATATTCCCTGTTACCGCGTTGTCAATAAAGAAGGCAGGGTATCAGATGCCTTTGCTTTTGGTGGAGGAAACAGGCAGATAGAGCTACTTAAGGCAGAAGGTGTTGCATTTATTAACGGCTATGTTGATATGAAGAATTATCAATGGGATAGACCAATATATTAGAGGGAGGTTATCATGATGGAATTACCGTTTCAGATTGATTTAGCAGGGCAAGTTGTAGTTGTAACAGGTGGCAGCGGAGTGATTGGAGGGATGTTTTGCAGAGCACTTGGAAAATGCGGTGCTAAGGTTGCTGTTTTGGGTAGAAAGGCTGAGAATGGAATCCCTGTTGTAAACGACATTGTTACAGAGGGCGGTGAAGCCATTTCCCTTGTTGCAGATGTTATGAGAAAAGAAAGTCTTGAAAATGCAAAACAGGAAATCTTAAAAAAATGGGGTAAGATAAATATTCTTATTAACTGCGCCGGAGGTGCAGTAAAAAGCGCAGAAATACCACAGGATCAGTATGCTGATTTAGAAGGTGATATGATAAGCTTTTTTACTACAGATATGGAAAACATCCGAAAAGAGCTTGATTTAAACCTTTATGGAACGATGCTTCCAACGCAGGTATTCGGTGAAGCCATGGTCAATCAGGAAAATGCCAACATTATTAATATTTCCAGTATGGGAGCGTTTGGACCATTAACAAGAATTCCCGGTTATTCCAGTGCAAAAGCAGCCATTTCCAACTTTACGGAGTGGGCAGCAAATTATTTTGCAAAAAGTGGAATTCGTGTAAATGCGATAGCACCTGGATTTTTTCAGACAACGCAAAATCATGCGCTGCATTTTAATCCTGATGGAACACCGACACCAAGAAGCCAGAAGATTATCAACAGCACGCCTATGGGAAAATATGGTGAACCGGAGGATTTAATCGGAGCCCTGTTATTTCTCATAAGTCCAAAAGGCAGCAGTTTTGTGACAGGAGTTGTACTTCCCGTTGATGGAGGTTTCCATTGTTATTTAGGAGTGTAAATCATGTATAAGGCGTTTATTTTTGACTTTGACTATACACTTGGAGATTCCACAGAAGGAATTGTGCAAAGTGTTCTCTTTGCTCTTTCTCAACTTCATGAGGGATCAAGGACAACAGAAGAAATTAGAAGAACCATAGGACTGTCTTTAAAAGATACTTATTTTACGCTTACAAGTAATATGAGTGAAGAAAAAGCGGATTTATTTGCGAAGTATTTTAAACAGAAGGCAGATGAGGTTATGGTTGCCAGCACACAGATCTATGAGCCTGTAAAAGAGGTATTTTCTTTTTTGCGGGCATCAGATTGTAGGATTGGTATTGTGACAACAAAGTATCATTATCGTATTGATGCTATATTAGAGAAATTCTCCATGAATAACATGGTTGACATCATTGTAGGTGGTGATGATGTAAAGACACCAAAGCCAGACCCGGAAGGCTTGCTGTATGCGATGAAACAGCTTCAGCTTAAAAAAGCAGATATATTATATGTTGGAGACAGTGTTGTTGACGCAAAGACAGCCGAAGAAGCAGAGGTCGACTTTGCAGGCGTGCTGACAGGAACAACAGGTGCGCAGGATTTTGCGAAATATAAGAATGTATGTATTGCAGATGATTTGAATGGTATAAAATCTTTCCTTTTACGATAGGAAATTGCTGTAGCGTAGTGGTAGTTAATCAAGATGTTTTTTGAAAATCTTATGGTATCTGCTACTGTATAAACGATTATGATAAAATATGTAGTTATTAGGTAATGTGTGAAGCGAATGTGTCCTTTTACGTGTGAAAATAGCTAATACGGTAGTCAGACCCGTAAAATCTATGCAAAAAGACAGGAATAACTGGTAGATTACGTGTGGAAAAACCCAATATAGTAATGAGACCCGTAAAACCAATGCAAATAAGGCAGGCTTAGCTGGTAAATTACGTGTGAAAAAAGTCAATATAGTAATGAGACCCGTAAAACCTATGTAAAAAGACAGGAATAGCTGGTAGATTATGTGTGAAAATGGTCATTTCAGTAATAAGACCCGTAAAACCTCATGCAAATAGATCAAGGTTAACTGGCAAATTACATATGAAAATAACTATTTTCGTAACTATTTTCTTAATAAGGCAATTTTTCAATTCAGAGCAAAAGATTCTGAGAGATTATGAAATAGAATAGGAGGAATGCCGGATGCGTAAGAAACTATCACCATTAGAAAAGGAATGGATAAAGGTAGAAAAGCAGGAGCAGGCTTATATGGAAAAGCGGATGGAGAAAAAGGATTCCCGCTTAAACCAGCTTTTAGAGAAGAAAATACCACATAATCTGCAAAATACACTGGATGCTGCCTTTTCAAAGGCATTTTATCTTATTTTTGAAAAAGGAACTGGAATTATCGAGAAGACATATCGTCGTGATGAGTTAGAGAAAACATATCAAATTAATGAATTTACAGCACAGGTCAGAAGTAATCGGAAGTCCCTAAAGGCTTTTTCCAAGAAGGCATCAGGAGCAGGTAATCTCAATCTGCTTTTGTCCGGCGTTTCCGGTATTGGACTTGGAGTGTTGGGGATTGGTATTCCGGATATTGTTCTTTTCACAGGATTGATGTTAAAGAGTGTATATGAAATTGCATTAAATTATGGCTTTGATTATGAGAAAGAGGAAGAAAAGCACTTTATCCTGCTTCTCATACAGGGAGCTGTTTCATATGGAGAAAGGCTTCATGAGATAAATGATGAGCTGAATTATTTTATAGAAACAGGAACCTATACAAGAGAATGCGTGCTAAGTGAAAGCATCAACGAGGCAGCAGGTGGTTTGTCTAAGGAGCTGCTGTATATGAAATTCCTTCAAGGCATTCCTATTGTTGGAGTTGCTGGTGGAGCTTATGATGTTATTTATATGAAACAGGTAGTTAGCTATGCGGAGATGAAATACAGACGTCGGTTTTATCATAAACGGATGGAGGACTCAGTATGAAACATGCTTTTTTGATATATGAGAACTGCTGCCTTTATGAGGTAGTGATTTTGAATTATTTTCTTAGTATTACGCAACAGGAGATGGTCTTTTGTTCCTTAGATGGCAAGCCTGTTCGTGCAATAGAGGGTTATTCCATAAATGCAGATATGGCATTACATGAGTTAGAGGAAAAGGAAATATCATCTTTTATAATTCCTGGTGGTGACATTTCTAAGATAGATACAAAAGAAATACATACTTTTCTTGCTGAATTGAAGAGTAACGGCGTATTGATAGCGGCTATTTGTGCAGGAGTAGATGTTTTAGACCATGCGGGAATCTTAACAGGTATTGAATCAACACATTCTAAGGAAGCTGATCTTTGTAATGACAATAAAGTGATTACGGCAAGGGCAAATGCTTATGTTGATTTTGCAATTGAGGTCGCAAAGGAATTTGAACTTTTTGAGGATGAAGCAGATTTGCAGGAAACCATAGATTTTTGGAAGTATCATAAATACATTCCGTAGGAAAGAGGAACTATGAAGCTTACAACCTTATGTTATATAGAAAAAGATAATAAGTATCTCATGCTCCATCGAGTAAAGAAGGTAAATGATGAGAATCATGACAAATGGATTGGTGTTGGTGGAAAGTTTGAACCGGGGGAGAGCCCGGAGGACTGCCTGCTTCGTGAAATTAAGGAAGAAACAGGACTTACATTGAAGAAGTATGATTTTCGAGGGATTGTGACATTTGTGTCAGATGAATGGGGAACAGAATACATGCACCTTTTCACTGCAACAGAGTATGAAGGAGAAGTATGCACCTGCGATGAGGGTGAGCTTGTATGGGTTCCAAAGGCTGATATCGAAAAGTTGAATCTATGGGAAGGCGATAAGGTATTCTTTCGTTTGTTAGAAGAAAGCAAGGATTTCTTCTCTTTGAAGCTTCGGTATGAGGGAGAGACCTTGGTGGAAAGTGTTGTTAGGCGTTATTGATGATTGAAAATGAATAAATGTTATAATTACATTAATATTAACCATTAAGCAAAACAAGATAAAGTTATATCTTGACAGACAACCACACACTCTCTATAATATATTTCATATTAATCATACTAAATTAGTATGAAATAAGGAAAGAGAGTGGATACTATGAAAGAAATTTTATGCTTTGGTGATTCAAATACATATGGTCTCATTCCGGGGACAAAGGAAAGATATACTTCCAATATAAGGTGGACAGGGATTCTTGCGGACAGGCTTTATCAGGACGGTATACGTGTGGTGGAGGAAGGCCTTTGCGGCAGAACCACTGTCTTTGAGGATGAATTGAGGGATAATCGAAGAGGCTGTGATCTTCTACCGGTTATTCTGGAAAGTCATAATCCTGTAGATTTGGTGATTCTGATGCTTGGAACAAATGATTGCAAGACTTATTATCATGCATCTGCAGAGGTTATTGGACTAGGTATTGAAAAATTGCTTGGGCAAATCCATCAGGCAAATGAGAATACGAAAGTTTTGCTGATTTCACCAATATTGCTGGGGGATGAGGTATGGAAGCCTGAATTTGATCCTGAATTTGGCAGAGAATCCGTGGAAACTTCTAAGGGCTTGAAGACAGTATATCAAAATATTGCGACAGCTCATGGAGTGGATTTTCTTGCAGCATCTGATTATGCCGAGGCGAGTCTTGTAGACAGGGAACATTTGAATGAAGAAGGGCATAAGAAACTGGCAGAGGCAGTTTTAACTAAGATAAAAGAGATTTATTTTGAAAAAGATTTTTGAAAAAGATAAAAAAGTTATTGACAATGGTAAAAAGCTTTGCAGGAGGCCATAATGTGGCACCTGCATTTTTTATGCACATTATTTATAAAAAGAATGCAAGGAGTTGTTTCAAATGATTGAATTTGAAAATGTAAGTAAGGTTTTCCAGGGAAAGGAAAACAATGTAGAGGCTTTAAAAAATGTCAGCCTGAAAATAGAAACAGGAGATATATATGGAATTATCGGCTTTTCCGGTGCAGGGAAATCAACATTATTAAGAACTATCAATGTTAAGCATATAAGAAAGAGATCATATGTATGCCTATAATTAGAAAGCAGAATGAATAAAGATATACTAAGATTGAGGTCTTAGTGTATTTTGTATTTATAGCAAAATAACCCAATATAATTAGGTAAAATGATCATATAAACATTTGTGTAAATGCAATATAATGCCATTAGGGATGGTTCTTTGCGTATCGAAGAGCGTTCCCTGTATCAAAGTACTTGACTCTAATAGTAGGAAAAATGAGAAGAAATATTGAATTTGAGTAATTGTTCAGTACAGCATAAAACACTTGCTGTTTTATGCGTAAGAACATGATTCAAAAAGCAAAAATGCTATTGAGAAGCAATTTTACATGCATTTTTGCATGTATCTATGAAGGTACTGAATAGACACGAATTTGATTAATTTGGAGGTTTGAATAAGTGGAACACATGGAAATTATAGTACATATTACGAAAACAGGAACGGTTTATAAGGATAAGGCATTAATTGCATATGATACAAGTATATCAAAGGTTTTGGGTATAGGTGAAGAGTGTAATGCCTGGCTGAATCAAAGCCTTGTTACAGTAACATCTCCTCTTAAAGATGGTAAGATTGCCAGTTTTCAGGCTTCTGTACTGATGTTTAAGATGATGATAAAAAGAGCTTATGAAGAAGCTGGAATTAAGTGTTTATCTAAAAAAAGAAAAGTAGCTGTTTGCGTTGGGACAGAGATGACAGAGATTGAGCAAAAAGCATTAGAAGATTGTTTCTATACATTCTCAAAAGATTTGATTGTGGCTAAAGTAAGCTATCAGGCTCTCCTTGATATGATGGCAGAAAATAAGGAAAGGAGACTACCGGAGATCATTGTTGAGATAGGACAGACTGATATGACAGATTTTGTGAAAATGTCCTTAAAAAAGGTTACAGATCAGGCGCAGAAATGGGGATTTGAAAAGAAAAAAATATTAGAAATGTGCAGGGAATGTTTGGAGCTGGATCATTATTTCTAAATGAAAGGTTATTTTATGAAAAGAAAGAGCATCAAGATTATTATAGTTGGTATATTGGTTTGCTTTGGGCTTCTAGCTACTCTAATATACAATGGCATAATACAGATAAACGGTCTGGCAATATTAAAGTATGAAGTACGAGGTGTTGATGTATCTCATTATCAGGGAGAGGTCGATTGGGATTTAATTGAGAGTCAAGGAATTCGCTTTGCATTTATCAAGGCTACAGAAGGCTCATCATTTGAAGATGAATATTTTGATAAAAATTGGGCTGAAGCATCTGATACAAGCCTTAGAATAGGTGCTTATCATTTTTTTAGTTTTGAAACAGGTGGACAGACACAGGCTGAAAACTTTATTAATAAGGTATATGCTGTACCTAATATGTTACCACCAGTTGTTGATGTAGAACCATATGGCATATATTCTGGTTCTTCAATGATTGATCAAGCTGTTCTTGATGAGTTGTCGGTTTGGCTTCAGATTGTTGAGGCATCGTATGAGATGTCCCCAATTATCTATACCACAGAAGAGTATTATGAACAGCTTCATGAAATATTACCACAGTATGATATTTGGATAAGAAGTGTTTACAGTGAACCAAGGTCGGGAATATCATGGTCTATATGGCAATATTCCAACAGAATGAGACTCAATGGATATTCAGGCAGTGAAAAATATATAGATATGAATGTATATAATGGAACACTAGAAGATTTTGCAAATTATGGAAAATGAGTGTAATTCTTTTTTCTTTAGTGTATTGTAACTAATAATATACAGTAGTTAACATAATATATAAATTTTATGGAGAAAAAAGTTATGTTGTGTATGTGGAGAAAAGGTGAGGTTAAGCGATGTTTTTGAATGATTTAATAGAAAAAATCAACAAAATCACACTGGAAGAAATGTATCATAAAAAAAATACATGCTATTAAAAACTCAAGAACAACACTATATGAAATGAGGATAAAATATGGGAAAGATTAAGAAATTGAAGGGTGGATTTGACTTATTTGTTACAGAGGATGAAAAACTCCTGGTTACATCAAATAACAGAAATCTTGTTTATGTTTATGATTTGGAAACAGGTGAAGAAATAGGTAAAAATACTATGGAATGTCGTGAAGGAGAACAGATGACTTCTACATCACCTTGAGTTTTACCAATTAAAGATGATTTGTTGAATTTTACAGATTATTGAAAATTTTTATTTCCTAAACTTAGTAGGGAGGACAATGATGCATAAAAAATTTGATATAGAGCAAGCATTTATTAAAAATGGTTTTAAAAAGAAAATAGAAAAGGATTCTACAATATTAGTATCTATAAATAATCAGAAATTCGCTTTCCCGTATGTAACAAACGAAATATTAAGTGTAGCAAAATATGGCATTTTATTTGCTATTGCGGAGAAAAATGAAGAAATTGTGTTTTTTATCAATAGGGACTTTGATCCTAATTATTCGGATTATACATCACCGTATAGAACATATTATCAAGGGCTTATGAAGAATCCTTTTTATTTATGCTTTCCGTTTGATGGAGAAATCATTATTCATACTGAAAAGGATGAGATAATAAAGATTTGTATGGAAAAGTAATTATCAAATCAATTTAGGTATT
>JALEWA010000187.1 GCA_022788085.1 Lachnospiraceae bacterium | reverse complement strand
AACAGATAAGTCTCATTGAACTTGGTTGTTTCAGATACTCTGTCGATTTCTGTTACTAACTGGTCGATTTCGTCCTGAATATAACCACGGTCTGTTGTAGAGTTTGTTCCGTTTGCTGCCTGTACTACCAGCTCATTCATTCTCTGAAGCATGTCGGTAACTTCCTGCAAAGCGCCTTCTGCTGTCTGTACAGATGAAATACCATCTTCTGCGTTAGCAGATGCCTGACTTAAGCCACGAATCTGTTTTCTCATCTTTTCAGAGATTGAGAGTCCTGCTGCATCGTCTGCTGCACGGTTGATTTTGTAACCGCTTGAAAGCTTCTCTGTAGAGCCTGCTACTGTCTTAGTTGTGATACCTAACATTCTGTTTGAGTTCATTGCCATTAAATTGTGCTGTACTACCATAATCATTTCCTCCTTGAAATTAAAACATATTGCGACTTCCTTGCCGCTGTTAATAGTAGTGTCTCCCCTTCTGTGTGAAAATACCTTTCTTCCTCCTTTTCACACAAACCCCGGGAATGTGTAAAGCATGACCGGTTGGCCACCCGGCCGTTTGCTTTACTCTTTGGTAAGCATTATGAAGTTGTAATTGTGTGCCGTTAAAGCATGCTGCTATGCCGGCACGTTTATATATAAGGATCATAGAAAAAGGAAGTACGACGGGCGCACTTCCTTATCTCTGTTCCAATATATATCATACTCAGAAACAAGAAGGAATCCCCTGTTACAGTTCTATATTTCCATCCCTGTCTCCTGTAAACCAGGCGATCCTTGCCTGATTTGTTAACGCTTGTCCTTGCGTTATTTCTTTCTGTCCATTAGCTGCGGATCAACGGTATTGATTCTGCTCATGGATTTGTAATACGTAGCTGCAGCACTGCTTGATACCTTCATCTGCTTGATTTCCTGACGTTTCATACGAAATACATTCTCAAGCGCAGCACGGTTTCTCTTTTCCTGTGCCTCGATGGTAACACCTTTGTCTACTGCCTTACGGATAAGCTCCTGTAATACAAGTACTTGCTTACGATATTTATCAGGTTCAGCCTGAACTTCATCCTTAATCAGTTCATAGGTTGCTGTGAAGCCATCGTCAAGACGATTGATTTCATCAATGAGCTCACCCTTTTCATCCATAGTCTTGTCGTATGCCTTCATATCCATGGGTTGATGTGCAGAGAGCTCTGCCTGCTGCTTATCCAGCTCGATTACCTTATCTAATACTGTATTTTTCTTTTCAAGGCTTTCTATTAATATCTGCAAATATCCTTCTGTCATGCCTTTCCTCCTGCCTTCACACGGTTGTCATACTTTCTCAGGTTCCTGTCCTGCCCATGGCTCCGGGGGCATATCCTACGGAGTTGCGCTGACCGCCGGCAATCTTATTCTGCGCTGCCGGATTGCTCTTATCAGAAGCTACCTTCTTCATAACTTCCTTCCAGTTGTCCCTCATGGAGCGAAGATGCTTTACCACCTCTTCCATAATCTCCGGATCCTTTGCAATATTGGCTTCGTGGCATCTTCTAAGAAGATACACATACACCTTCTCAAAATCCTCCCAGATAGGATATTTCTTATCCAGCGTATCCCTGAAATTCTGAATAATCTTCTCTACCTTAACAACATTCTCATGTGCCTTGGCAGGATCCTTATTTTCCATTGCCATGATGGCAATATTGCCGAATTTGATTGCACCCTCATACAGCATTAGGGTCAATTCCGCAGGTGATGCTGTCATAATCTTACTGTTTTGATACTGTGCATAACCGTTTTGTTTTAGCATGCGCTTCATCCTTCTTTCCTATTTTTCGCCCTATTGGAATCTATGTACTAATTACCTAACATACTCGTTACTGCATTGGTATTAGACTGAAGCTTTGAAAGTGCTTTTTCCATGGCTGCAAACTTGTTATACCATTTGTCCTCATAGTCACTAAGCTCCTCTTCTGCTTCCTTGATCTTCTTCGTATAGCTTTCATAATCGGATTTCAACTGCTTATCATTATATACCTTATAGATACTGCTGTAGGTAGTGGTCTTACCCATTGTCTCATCCAGCTTGTTATACATTTCCTTACACAGAGAAGCAAAGAATTCTGCTGTTCCTTCCGGATCAGCTGCTATGGCAGCCTTGAGCTTGTCTTCCTTTGTTGCAGCATATTCATCATCTTCATCACCATCGATATGATAAGCATGATGTTCATTATCTTCACATTCGAAATAGCTCTTAGTCTTAATGCCGAAATCAGAGAGATACAGCTTCTTTCCGCCATTTTCCTTATACCATTGTTCGATTTCGCTTGCTGTCATGTCTTTCTTCTGCTTATCGGTAAGGTTATTCTTATAATAACCACCCGGCATGGTACTTGTCAGTGAATTCATAACAGAATACAGATTACCATCCTTACGGAGCAGGGAGCCTTTAATCTTGTCCTCCCACTTCTCTATTTCTTCATCTGTCATGCTTTCCTTCTCATCATCGGAAAGTACATCATAATCACGGGCAGAATCTGCATTATAGAGCTTATCTATCTCATTGATCAGTTCGTTATATTCACTGATAAAGTCCTTAATCGTATTATAGATACCATCATAATCGGTTGATGTTACAATGGAAATTTCCTGATCTGTCACTCCTAAAGCGTTGATGGTCAGACCGTTAATGGAGAATGTGTTGCTATCTGAGGTAAAGGTTGCACCATTTAACTCAATTTCTGCATCCTGGGCATCAATTCTGGTACACTGTGATCCATTTGCATAGGTTCCATTAGGATCAAGTCCAAGGGATTCCAACGTTGACGAGCTGCTTGCTGATATGCTGAATTCCTTTGCTGAGCCGGTTCCTGTTGCACTAATGAAGAACCTCTGATTCGTTTCATCAAAGGAAACGTTCACACCGGCTTCCTTTAGCTGGTTTGTAAACTTCGTGATTGTCATATCACTGGTAATCTCTATATCTGTTGTCTTGGCATCAGCACCTGTTCCAACTGTAATGGATATCTTCTGTCCTGCAAGGTTACTGTTGATTTCAGAAACCTTATCAGAGCCTGTCCAGTTTACATCCTTGGTGGTCTCATTACCATCTTTATCTTTCTCTGTTGTCTTCTTCTGCTGTAGCTTTGCTCCTGTCAGATATCCTGCCTTTGCAAGCTGGTTTACCTTTAATGTCTGTGTACCGTTTACAGCGGAGCTGCTTGCAACAACAGTTGCTTTTGTTGTATCAGAGCTGATAGTACTCTTCTTGCTATATGAGCCGGTCAGTCGCAGCTTAGACAAAGTGCCACTGTATAAGCTATAAATCTTGGAATTTAAATCCTGCCATACATTCTGCTTCCATTCCAGCTTGGTCTGTTCATTCTTAAGGTTTTCTACCTTCTTACTTTTTGCACTTACCATCTGTGTTACAATGGACTCTGTATCTATTCCCGAATACATACCTGTCATTCTTAATAAATCTGACATACTCTGAAACCTCCATATACTTTCCGGGTTCTATAGTTTTTCGTCTACAAGAACTCCTGCCATTTCCATACATTTCGCTATCATATCAAGCGTCTTCTCAGGCGGTATTTCCTTAATTACCTCCTGTGTGTCCTTGTCTACCAACTTAATCATGACTCTGTTGGTCGCTTCATGAATACCAAACTTCGCTTCTGAATTCGGAAGCTGTGCATTCATCTTCTCAATTGCCTTCTTAATCTTCTCATTTTCTGTTGCCTGCATATCTGCCACAGATGGAGACTCTGACACCGGCGCCTTATTCTTTGTATCATATCCGTTATATTCAGCTTTTCCTTCCGTGGATTCTGCATGAATTGTATTACTAACATCTGTCTGTGTTACCTGTTGCATTTTTACAGGAACTTTACCCCCTATGGGCTCTACATACATGTGAATCACCTCCATGTTTACCATGTATCAGTATTTCAATCTATCTTATATATCGGTAAAAAAGAAAAAATGTTTATAGAACCTATAAACATTTTTCGAAAATATCTTTTTCTTCTACTTGCCAAACAAGCTTGCAAGTTCTTCAATCCCTGCTGTATTGGAAGCCTCCTTATTAGCCTCCTGTATCTGGATATATACCTCTTTACGATATACGGGAACTTCTTTGGGTGCCGAGATACCAATCTTCACCTGTTCACCCTTCACCTCTAATACGGTTATCTCGATATCGTTATTGATCATCAGAGCCTCGCCCTTTTTTCTGGATAGTGCCAGCATATCTTTCACCTGCCTTCTTTCTTACTTGTCATGCATGCTGTGTCGCCATCAAACTATCATAAATGGCATACTTAATGCTGTAATTTTCATCATCAGCAATTAACTGTACCGCCTTGCAAGTCCCTGCATTAATAATAATCGGTGCTCTTAGATTTACGGTCGTCTTCTTGATATCCTTTGGAACTGTGACAGTTACAAGAACAAGAGTATCCTCTTCATCAAGCTCCCCTAACGGTGCTAATAATTCCTGTGGGAACTTAGGCTCATAGCCCGGCATAACGAGTTCCGGATTCAT
>JALEWA010000186.1 GCA_022788085.1 Lachnospiraceae bacterium | reverse complement strand
TTTTTGTTTGTTGTATTACTTTTATTATATATTTTGTCAAACATTATTATGCTTTTTCATTAAGATAATAAAAATTTAACCAGAAGAACTGTAAGAGGACAAAGGATTCATGACCGAACAGGAGTTAAAAGAAAACTATTCGAAAGAAGTATATGAAGCAGCAATAACATTATCACCTGAGATACAAAAGAATATGGATTTTCCATATTCGATTTCCAAAGGATACGTGGGTGAAAACACATCATCACAGAAATAATTAAGAAAGAGAGAGAAACAAATGGCAGGATATTCCTTACATCTGGACAACAGTCCGGTAAAACAGTTTACCAATACCTATCACAAGAAGGATTTGGAGGAGATGACTACTTATCAGCTTCGTGACATATGTACGAAGGAAATGATCATCAAAGGAATTGCAGATCCGCTGAACAGATATGAGCTGATAGAGACAATCCTACGGTACAGAGGGGAGAAGGATGCACTGTTAATCAGGAGAGCATCTGAAGGAGGTTATGAGCGGGTAACCGGGCTTCTGGAACATAAGAAAGGAACGCGGCTAAATGATGAAGGAACCATACATAATCCTGCCAAACTGATTCTATACAGGGATTTGGATCTGACGCTTTACGATAAGTATCAGGTAGGCATTGACCGAAGCAAGAAGAATGATATTTCCAAGGTTGTGATCAATCATCTTGTGGAATCGAATGTTTTGCTGGTAAATGAGACAGGTAAGATTTGTTCCTTCCTGAATCTTGTCAGTGACGGCGGGGAACCACAGCAGTACTATCTGGAACGGGATCGTACACAGCCAATCTTAGAGGAGCAGAACAAATTCTATTATCTGATGTTCTTTAATAAAAAGGAATCGGATATCATTTATAACGCCTACTATAATATAGAGCAGAAACAGAATGTGATTCTTAATTATTATTTGATACCGCTTGTAGATCTGGAAATCAGGGATGTAGAAGAGACAGAGGCAATTCTGTCCATAGATTTCGGAACTTCCAACACAACGGCAGGAGCATATCTGGACTATGGGTATATAGCGCATCATGACAGCAATGACCTCTTAAATGGAGGAATTAAGCTGGATGATATCAATATTGTAAAGTTCCTTGATACATCACATGACAGGAAGACATGGGTACCTATGCTCCCAACGCTCGTATGTGTGGCTGACTGTAAGGATGTGGATGATATAGAGTATCATTTCGGTTATAAAGCACAGAAAGATACCAGAATCAAATATTATGATGAGACCTTCAGTATGTTTTATGAGATAAAGAGATGGGTAAACAGCTACGACCAGATGCAGGAGATTGTCGATAAGAACGGCAATACGATGCAGGTAAAGCGGGGGAACATCATAAGGGAATATCTGTTATATGTTATCCGATGTGCAGAACAGCAATTCAAGTGCAGGTTCCGTCACCTTCACCTGACAAGCCCTGTAAAGCTGAAACGGCAGTATAACAAGATGTTCAGTGAACTGCTCTATGATTACGATATTGATACAAAGCATATGCTCGATGAGGGAACGGCAGTTGTATATAATTCCATCCATAATCTCATCAGCAGGAAACGTTTTGAAAGCGGACGGGAAGAAGCTGCTCTCATCATTGACTGCGGTGGCGGAACGACTGATCTGGCATCCTGCCGTTTTGCCATTGAGAACGACAGAGTTTCCTATAAAGTTGACATAGAAACGACATATGAGAACGGCGACACTAATTTTGGCGGTAACAATATAACCTACCGTATCATGCAGTATATAAAAATCATGTTTGCAGCACATTATACAAATCAGGAACCTGTACATATAGATGACATCATACAGGTAGCAAGCGAGGATATCTTCCGCTATGTAGATGAATTTGGCAGGGATGAAGTATACCACAGGCTGGAGGAAGCCTATGCGGAAGCTGAAAAGGTGATTCCTACCCGGTTCAGGAATTACGAGAACCGTACCAGGGATGAATATTATATGGTAAAGAATAACTTCTACTTCCTGTTTGATATTGCGGACAGAATGAAGAAGAAATTCTATGCACATGATGGTGTTGTCCGAAACCGTTTTCAGTCAAATTATGAAAGAGAGGATGAAGACTTAAGGATCACACAGATAGACCGCTGGAATCTCGTAGTCAGGGAGAATGGGCAGCTGGTATATAATCATAATTTTCCGGATGTAGTATTTAACATCAAAGAAATGGAATTACTGCTGAAGGCAGATATCTACGATATCGTGAATAAATTCCTGTCTGATTTCTATAAGAACCGTATGTTAGATGAGTTTTCCATGATTAAGCTGACAGGTCAGTCATGCCGAATTGATATATTCCGTGAAGCATTGAAAGAATTTGTACCGGGTAAGAGCATCGAGTTCAAACAGCAGACGAAGGAGAGAAATGATATATCGGAATTAAAGCTGACCTGCGTGAAAGGTGCAATCCAGTATGTCAATGCAAAGAAAATGGGATTTACGGATGTAAGACTATATTATCAGATGCCGGCCATTCCTTATTCCATAAGTGGATATACACATGAGAATGAAGAGGTTATGTTGATATACTGCCTTGACAGGACACAGATATGTGGATATCTTTCAAGAAACAGTGGAATCAGCCAGCTCGAACTGTTCCTGAAAGATGGTACAGGAAATTTGAAACACCGTTATACATATGATAACAGGCAGCAGGACTATAAAGAAACGACATATGAGGAAATCATAGAGGAGTTTTCAGATTATGCGGAATGCATTTTACAGGATGATGTGGATACCATAGTAGAGAATGAGGTCAAGTTCTTTGTATTCGCAGCCAAAGACCAGTGGGGATTTTTCCTGGTACCGGTTACCAGAAAAAATGCGTTACTACATCTTGGTAAAAGTGCTTTTTATCCGTTTGAGAATGAGAACTGGGAGCTGGATTTCTTTGATGGAACCAAGTAACAGATGAGGAAGAAAATGGAACAGACAAATAGAACAATATTATTTGAAGAGATCAATCCGGATAAGTACAATCTGTTAAGCTTTATTACAGATGACAGAACAGAAAGCCTAAACGATGACGAACTGCATGAAATACATAAGTGGCTGGAAATAAGCTCATTTGAGGAGGCATTGGAAAAACTGGAACCTGTGATATATCTTGCTCTGGATTCAGATAGAAGAAAAGTATTATGTACGAAGAGAAGGAAGGACTGTAATAATCATATATTTCAAGAGATTATGTCGGTCAGATTCGACTCATCGTATGCACTCTTAATAATGCTTATTGGTATGTTGAATCAGCAGAATGGCAGGATAGATATAGAGAATATGCCGGAAAATCTGATTCAGAATATGTTTACTTTACCATCCATAGATAAATTCTGGGAGGATAGGAACCAACTGGTAAGGTATATTATTGCAGGGCAGGAAAAAAGAGCATGCAGACTATTGCAACAGATACAGGATGAATATGATCAGTGTATTTTTCTTCTACAGGTATTTATTGATTCTGTGCAAAACATGCTGGACAGTAAGAAGAATACAGATGAAAATATCATAATGATTGAAGAAAAGCAAGATCAGCAGGTATCTGTCTTTCAGTGCTCAAGGCACTTCTATATGGAAAGCCAAAAACTGACAGAGGAACACAGAAGAAAGATAAATCAGTTTATGGAATTGCATATGGATGATAAGAACATAAAAAATAAAACCCTTATGAAGCATCTGTTTTACATGGATGATAGGAACCGAAAAGAGGAAATCATAAGACATTATGAGGTCTTCCTGGAATATTATCGTGAAATCCTGAATGAATATTGGAGATATAGCAGGGACTTACTGGAAAGTCTACTTGGAATTTATGCATTCTTTCACCAGTATCAGACGAATAACAAGATAATGCCACCGAAAATGGTAATTGCAAATATAAAACCGGAAACGATTATTGATGTCAGATACAGAAAGAAACTGTCCTGCTATTTAGAAAGTACTAATCAAAAATTATATTATAAAGATACTATCTGGTATGCTGTTCTGCCTAAGCTGCAATGGTATGATTTTGAGTCGGAGAATATCAGAGAGCGATTCCGTGGAAATGGATTGGAGCAAAATCGGGAAAGTAATTCTGTGCAGAGTATACAAGTATTGTCAAATATACTCTCAGAATATAAAATACAGGTATTTATCAGTCCAAATATTGTAAGAAAAGCAACCAACCGATATATTGCAAAGCATGGTATAGATGAATGGATAGAATTGCAGAAACAGATAGCAGATCGTAACCATGCATCATATATATATCCATGCATTCCTAATTTTACATTACTGCCATCGGAACACACCATGTATCAGTTGGGAAAGAAAATAAATACATCTGAATGGGGAGAAGTAATTGTCAAGGAGGAATATGTAAAAATCTGGCTTAGAACAATAGGGATAGAAGCATCCTATGTGGCTGCCGGATTAATGGCAGCCTGTCAATGCCCCGGATATTTGCAGGAAAGATTCAAGAGGAATACAAATATGGAGCTTCCGGGAGTGGGATATCATATTATGATACAGGAACATAACAAAAAGACTTATTCAACTATGCGTATGGATGTACTACGGTATGACAAGGAAGTAAGAGATAAACTGGAGCAGAAAAGTACAGGAATTGTATTTATGCCGTATCAGAAAGGCGCCAAGATATTATCTGACCGTGCAGCATCCTGCTTATATGGTCAGAAGGATTGCTTTTCAGATGTTCAGACTGTGACATATATAGAAAGAGAAATCCGGATTGATACTCAGGATTTTAAGAGTACGTTGATTAAGAAATTCTTTCAAAAAAGACCCGGCAGCATCTGGGAAAGCTGGTCTCAGAACCCGGAAATGGTAAATGCAATACTGAAAAAAGAAGAGAGCATGGAATATGAGATAGATGAAAAAAATAATACATGTACTTTTGAAATTGTGTTGCAGGATATGCCAAGGGCACAGGTTGTTAAATTAAATAAATAAGGAGAGGAATCGTGTTCTATGATCGAGCAAAAAATACCATTATTTCATTCAGGTAATATTTTAAAATACGAAATGCTGGAGAATCTTAGGGATTATGCAGTTAATTCTTCAAATTTACGGTATTCAGGTTATTCTGACGGTATCATAAGAGGCTGTGATATTACGACAACAGAAAGTATAATCATAATTCATCAGGGAATTCTGATAATAGAAGGGGTTCCGGTATATATTACGGAACCGGTAAATGTAAAATATTTACCAACCAATACAGTGAAATGTCTGGTCGCGCGTGCCGGTGATATTATTGTGGATAGAAGTTATAAAAAGAGACAGATAGACTTTATATTAATTAATACCGAGGAGAAAACGGAAAAAGATGTTGAAATATGCCGCTTTCGATTACAGCAAGGAGCAAAGCTTCGATATCAGTATCGTAATCTTGAAGATATGAGTACAGAGTTTGATACGGTTTGCCAGGTCTATGCAAAGTGGGCAGCTTTTAAGGAGAGTACGATAGCATATGATATATTGCAGATATTTGCAATGGAAGCAGAAAACTCCGGTATAAGTAATAACGAAGACAGGGTGTTTCTAAATCAGATATATGCATTGAATGGAGAATCATTACCAGGTAATTGTGTCAGAGGCTATCTTACAGGGAAACTTGGAAGAACATGTATGCAGTACAGTGCAAAAGAGATGTATTCAGGGCTTGTTGAAGCATTGAAAAATATAAAGAGTGGAAGACCCGGATCTGTAGCCGGGCGCATGCATGAACGAAGAATTATTGTTGATTAATTATAGTTATAATTGAGGAAACGAATGTGGAAAATGGAATTTTTAATAATGGCTTTGGAACTGAATTGGATAAATTAATCGAAAAGAGATTACTTAATATAGAGAGTCTGGAAGAAAGAAAGCAGACAAAGGATATCATGACAGAAGTGTTTAAGGAAATAACACATTATACACAGGACGCATATCAAAGGCTTGAGACTAAGTTATGTGCTGAATTACAGAAAAAGGATGCGTATCCTGTCATAACCGGTATTGTGGAAAGAAAAGATTACGATGTTACAAATGATGAGATGTTCCCAATGTATGATGAGGATATGAAAGAACCGGAATTCCGGATAGAAGATCTGTTGGAATGTCTAAAGGAAGGGAAGGCATACTTTATTTATTCCATATTTGTACAAGCGGACTATAAGGTTGTCAGGAATCTTGCACAGGCAGGGGAACATTTTTCCTGCAGTATCAAGACACAATATGGTGAATATAAAGGAACCGCATATGTCGAACCACAGAAGAAATACTTTAGTCTGTTGAATGATCTGTTTCAGGTTTACCAATTGAATGGAGTGGAATGGCGCGCGATATGTGCGCCATATCTGTACAAAATATTTGATGTGTATATAGATACTGCAGATGTTCCGGATGATGAGATAATGGAACAGATTACTGTTGATTTTAAGGAGTATGCACCTTATATAAGATATCATATGATACCCATTTGGAATATGGAAAGGATTCATGTAGTCGCAGACATACAGCCAGAGGCATTTGTGGATCGGGTACATTACAGACATACCATCAACAGGAAACGGCTAAGACAGGACAGTGAATACCTTGTATCAGACAAAGATATGGAGATATTAGAAGTTGAAAGAGATAAAGAGTTAACTGTAATAACAACAGAGCAGGACATAAAGAAGTGGGAAGTTTATAGGTTATCTGTCACAAATACAAGAATGTATGATTATCCATTGATGTCAAATATGCAATTTAGTCTGGAGAAACGCATATCAAAGACAACAGCAGGTATATATAAATTCTGCAATAGGATGGGCTTTCATGATTATGTATCATTAAAAGAAATTTCTTTTCCGGAAAAGTGTGATGATAAGGATAATTATTCCATGAATGACTATATTGATAATGAAATCAAAATTCCACAGACGGATGCCATAATGCTTTTGGAGTTCGAGAGTAGAAATCAGGAAGATTACCTGGTAAAGGATATTATAAGCTATATCGTGACTGCCATACAAAGAGAGTTCAGAGAATATAACTGTGTTGGAAAAATTGTTTCATGAATGCAGGATGAATAAGGATAGGAACAAAGTTTGAAGGTCAGGGAAAGGCATGGTACTAAGATGAGATATATCTGGGAAGCATTTTTAAATCCCGAAAATCAAGATGTATATGTGAGGCAGGCAGATGTGGTAAGTCCTTATTATGAGATGGCGCCACAGGCAGAAATAACAGATGGACAGGTAGAGTTCAATGCAATGTACCGGTATGAAGATATTTTTGCACCAATTCTTACAGAGGAATGTTTATCACCGGAACTGGAAAAATGGTATGTTGATATCATTGCACATTTTCTGGCACAGGTGGATATAAAATCGGGTCTGTCTGTTGATGAATACAGAAGAAGAGAATGCATAAATGGTCTGCGTGAAGGCATTTTTGGAGATGAACTTAGAACAATCAGTGAGCAGCTTGATAACGATATACTATATCAGTTTTCGTCGTATTATGTTATTTCTGAAAAAACAGAGGCTACAGTATCATTGTTCGCCAAGGCTTTAATTAAGCTTATGGGAACAGGAGTATTATATCAGGATAAGGATGATACAGACATTTTCTATTATTATGTTGGACGTGCTGAAAACCAAAAAGATTTCATAATCATACAGTTAGTCATAAAGATGCTTCTACCACTTGGCAAGGAAGTACGTATATTCTGGAATCATCATTTTGGAATATGTGGACAGGATATAACAATGCTGGATGATGAGATAGTAATGATATAGAGGAGGAACAGCATGGCAATCATAACATATGAAAATATCAGTATACAAGGGGTATCCTATCAAAGAATACTAAGCCTTGAGATAAATCAAAATGCAGGAGAACATGCTAAGGCAAATGTTCAGCTGGAAGTGGATGAAGCAGAAGGTATTACATTTGTAGAAACAGCGGGTACGGATACTTACATAACAATACAGAATGACGCAGATGTCATTTTCTGCGGAGTAGTAGATAAGGCAATACAAGAAGAATTGAATGGATATCCGGTGTTAGAACTGACATTAATGTCAACAAGTTTTTTGCTTGATTTAGAACCCAAGACTGCGACATATCAGAAAACAAGTATGTCCCATGAACAATTGATGAACCAGGTAGTAGGAAATAGGGCAACGATTTTGTTTGAAGCCAGTGATAAACCATTGGGGTCATGGAATTACCGCAATCAGGAAACAGATTGGGAATTTATACAAAGACTTGCATCACAATGTGGATATAGTCTGATAACAAATGTAAAAACACAAAAACCGGTTATTTCTATAGGGGTTTCAAGTAAAAAGGCAGAGTGTCAGGTAGTTGACTCAGAGCATTCCTCAAATGGGACAAATATCATTTATCGTACCTATGATATGGTTTCATTAGGCAGCATGTATGAAAATAATGAGTACATTAATTCCATAAAAACATTTATTGATAGAGGATATCTGATTACTCAATTTACAACAGCACAGATTAAGGTATTTTCAAGGAAACAAATCTATAATTCACAATCAGCATGTAAGATGTTGACAGGAAAAGTACAGGCAATAGATAAAGAAAAAATACAGGTTTTCTTTGATGAAATTGATGATGAATACGATTCGGGTGATACATGGTTTGAATATTCTACTCCTTTTGCAACAAATGGAGGAGCTTATGGAAGTGGATTTTATTGTATGCCTGAAGAAGGTGACAGAGTAAGAGTATTTCTTCCCGAAGCGGATGAGGGAACTGCTTTTGCATTTGGCTCTGTTAGTGTATCTAACCTCGATAATCCTAAGAATGCAAAGTGGCGCGCACCGGGAGGACAGGAAATATTGTTTACAGAGGATGGCATTCGTATCACGGGGAAGAAGGATAGTATTTATATTGACATGAATATAAAGGATGAGGTTGGAATAAAAGTTTTCTGTGATGGTACCATTAGTCTGGATAAGGCAAAAACAATAGAAATAAATGGTGATAAAGGTGTAACAATATATGCAGATAATAAAGTGACGCTTGAGAGTGCGGAAACTAAATTGGAAATTGATAAAGAGAAGATAGTATTTCAAGGAGAGTATTTACAGATCAATTAATGGGAGGAAGATAATATGCAATATAGTGATGAAGACAGGATAAAAGCAAAAAAGCAGTTGGAGCAAGAAAAAAAAGAGATGGAAAAAAAACAGGAAGAAGAAAGAGGTTCCATTTACGATGAACAGATAGATATATTAGGAGAAAAATGTTCATTTACAAGACGCAGGATTGGTAATCTGCCATGTTCAATATATATGCCTACACAATTTGAACTGCTTTCAGAAGAGGCAAAAGAGATGGCTTTTATAAGAACAAAGTCACCACAATATGCATATGCTGCAGACGATCTACCATTTAGTATGGCAGTGAATGTTGCAGAAAGTCCATTAAAAGATGAAGACATTAGAAAGTTTTTAAATGTTAGCGGAAGATTAATTGAAACTATGGTTCCAAAGGCAACCATGGTCAGAACCTATATAACAGGGACGGAGAATTTCCATATAGGAAATGCTGAATTTCTTTCCCTTGGATTTGATGGGATGATTTATAACTTAATGCTGTTTGCCAGTATTAAGGGAAAACTGACAATCATTGACATGAGTACTAATAATAGTATGAAAAAGTATATATTACCAATCTTAAAGGAAATGGCAGAATCGTTACAATTGGAGGAAACAGAAGATGGCGAAGATAACGTATGAAAACCTGAAAATCAGTACAATACCATATCTTCACATATTGGAACTTAGAATAGAACAGAAGATAAATGAGCATGGCAAAGCCAAAATTATATGTGAGGTTGAACCTGATATAGCACAGGAGTGTATTGAGAAAATAACAGAAGAAGATACCTGCAATATCATTGGAAATAATAAGGTTTTATTCTGTGGATTGTTTGCTAAATTAGAAATTCAACATCAGGCAGATGCTACCTGGCTGGAAATCGGCTTGGAATCCACTTCGAAGATACTGGATTATGGATGTGAGAAGCATAGCTATCAGCATACTTCTGCGACTTATGGTCAAATTATGAAGGAAGCTGTAGCCAGGCAAAAAGGGCAGCTTATAATGCAGGTAGAGGACAGAACAGTTCCGGGACTTGTCGTACAATATAGAGAAACCATCTGGGAATTTGTGAAAAGAATGGCTGCCGAGTGCGGAACATGTGTGATAACGGATAATAGAAATGTAAAACCCATGATATATGTAGGAATTCCGGATTACGAAGAAGTATATATAACACCACAGAATAAAGGAAACTTCGGAAGCAGTGGGTTTACGGAAGAATTCTTATATGTAGGTGCTATGAATAGCGGTGAGTGTATTACAAAAACAGAGTCAGTTATGGAGGGCGGTGTTCTTAGAACCTATTATGAAACAGCAAAGCTCTCGAGACTTCCCAAAGCGGTATCTTCTGATAGACATACGCAGAAATACAGTCTTGCAGGAAAAGTGTTTGGCGGCATTGTACAGAAGGTAGAAGCAGATAAAGTGCAGGTGCACATAACAGATATTGATGAACAGTATGATGCTGCTGGAGACTGGTATTTTCCATATTCGACAATATATTCATCGGCCAATAATGAAGCGGGATATTACTGTATGCCACAAAAAGATGATTCTGTAAGAATTTTTTTCCCCACAGACAGGGCAGAAGACGCTTTTGCAGCCAGTTCCGTCAATATGCGTGGTGCGAGAGATAACATGTTAGAGAAATGTTTCCAGTCACCGGCAGGTATGGAGGTGCTTTTTACCGAAAAAGGTCTGTACATAACCTGTAAAGGGAAAAATGTGTGTATTAATATGGAACAGGACAGTGGAATTACCATAGAAGCAGATACATCCATAACTATGTTTGCATCAAAAGATGTAAAGCTGCATGCGTATGAAAATATAAAAGTGACTTCGGAAAATGAAATATATCTTGGTACAGATACTTCCTTTATACATTTAGGTAAGTCCCAAAGTGTCGAGGACGCGAATAGTATGGTTGATGGAATTGATGTATATGCACCAAAGATATTTGTAAAATAAGAGGTAAACCTAATGAAAAGCAGAGAAGAATATTTAGAATGTTTTCGTGTAGAGTGTTACGATGAAGCAAATAAAGACTTTCAAAATAAAACATTGCAAAATTTTGCAAGAAACAGAGAACATTACATACAACAGTTACAGGATGCGATTAAGAAATTTATGGAGCAGATAGGAAAAATGCAGATTATAGAGTGTATCCCTGTTGGATGCATTGAAATTTCTTTTTTGCGTATCTCAGCAGGTGAGAAAAATTTGAATATTGTGTTGGAAGCATATGATATGGATCAGGAACTTGGAAATTGCTTTGCCAACGCGCAGATTGGATTGGACTGGTTATCCGGTGAATGGGAAGAAATAAAGCAGAATTTGGAAGAAAGGAGAAATCAGGATAAATGGGCAGGAAATATCAGGAAAGCGGATATATTGAACATGCTTCAGGACTCCTTGTATGATCTGTTTGTCGGAATGACTTTTTTTTATAAATATGAATTACAGGAATGTAGGGAATGGAAGGAATATCAGGAGATGGTTCGGACAAAATATTTCTACATTTCTATGGGGGAGTATCATGACTGGCAGAAGAAGTTATTTGTAGATAGAGAGAACTTTGATATTTTTCAGATAGAACCGGATATATCATTAAGATACGGAGTGCATGATGAATTAATCTATCATAAAAAAGAGTTTAGAAAGATGGATTTAAAAGGTTCAAAATTTGTGAAAGTAATATTTAGAGAGTGTCAGTTTTACAATGTTCAAATGATGGATAATCAATTTAGGGAATGTCAATTTATAAAGTGTAAATTTGGGAGGATTAATTTTTCGGGCAGTGTTTTTGAAGATTGTATATTTGAAAAGTGTGATGCATTAGAAATAATATGGTTTGATAATGTGACAACTCCGGCAGATATGTTTGATGACTTATATAGAAAAACAGTATTGCATAAATGCCATTTTAAGAAATGTGATATTAACAAGGAACAGATAGATAAATGTATTTTGATTAACACAGATATGATGAATGATTAATAGAAAATAGAACAAGGAGATCTTACCAGATGGAATATTACAGAATGAAAATGAATGATGTAATAACAAATTATATTAAAATAGAAAGACTTGATACATCTGTGTATAAGCAGAATTGTTCGCCAGAGGAATTTGAAAAGCTTCCTAAGGGGATTGTAGCATATTATCATGATACAAGAGGGATTGAGATACCGGATGTGCTGCAGTATCCCTTATTGCTTGTTAAGGAGAACGTAAAAGATATTTTGCACATATACGATGAGCAGATAAAGGGTAAACCAATTAAGGTATTTGCATATGAGCAGGAAGTTAGTACAGCACCTACTTATTGGCTACTCAATTATGAGGAAGTTGATTGTTTATCCGAGAAGGTAGTTGTAAATCCTAATGGGGAATTGAGAGAGCTGATATTGAATAAGAGAAAAATTCAAAATAAAGATGTGTTTCGAGTGAAGGGAACACATGGAAATTATATTGTTGTTTCACTTGCTGTAGTAGAGAGTATGTTAAGGCGGCAGGTCTATGGAGTAGGATTTGAGAAAGTGAAGACAGATGAGGAGTGGTAAGCATGGGAGAAGAGAATAAAGTATATGTGTGCAGACTTGCAAAAGCAAAGTGTGATAAAGGAACTATGTCAAATTATCTAAATGTAAAAATAGATCATGGAATTGTATGGGAAAAGTCTTGTGACCCCGGGAAAACAAATGATGATAAACAGCCATTTATGAATGCCTGTGATTACAAAGAAGGTGATAATGTTGTTCATTTTGGAAGATGCAATTCAGATACAAATCCGGGGAACAAGGTTGATTTGGAAGAGATAGTAATCGGGGCAGCTGCAGCACCTTTAGTAATGGCAAAAGAACTTTTGGGATGTGGTGGATGTAAATGTAAACCTATTCTGACAGATGTATGGGAGAATGTAGATAAAACGCATTTGATAGGTGGCGTTCCTGCACTTACACAGGAGAGCACTTTGTATTGTCGAAATGGAGGAACCATTACTATTATGACTCAAGAAGAAATAGAGGCAGAAGCAAAAAAATGAGTAATGATAATACGTAACTGTTTAATACAGCAAGGAGAGAAAGAAAATGATATTGATACGTAGCAGATTAGG
>JALEWA010000168.1 GCA_022788085.1 Lachnospiraceae bacterium | reverse complement strand
AACAGATGCATTCACAGAGAGGAGAAGTGAAATGTCAACAAGAGAAAAAATTATAGAAGTATCGTTGGAGTTGTTTGCAAAACGTGGTTTTTCCGGTGTATCGGTAAGGGATATTGCCAGTGCTGTCGGGGTTAGGGAGAGCGCTCTTTATAAGCATTTTAAAAATAAGCAGGATATTTTGGATAAGATCATTGTGGAAATGCAGGACAGGATTCATAAGACATACATAGAACAGCAGGTTCCGGAAGCAGTCAGCAAGGATGTAGCGAAAGGATACCGGCAGTTATCTGTCGAACAGCTAAAAGATATCTCATGGCAGCTTTTTTGCCTTTATACAAAGGATCCGATGGTGTCCAATTACAGGAAATTATTGATGCGCGAAATGCTGGTAAATGAACAAATTGCGGATTTGTACAGTGAAGCCTTTATTACAGGCGTTTTAAAGAGACAGGGAGAAACTTTTCTGGCATTGACAGAGGATGGTATGTTTCGCAAAGAAGATGCAAAGATTGTTGCTTTGCACTTTTATGGCCCGATTTTCATGCTGTTCCAACTATATGACTGTCACCCGGAGCAGGAGGATGAAATAAAACGAATGCTGGAACAGCACGTAGAGGCATTCGGAAGGAGCTATGAGAACCATGAGACAAAGAAGTAGAAAGGAAATGGTAAAATTGATTATTTTTGCGATTTTAATCATAGGTGCCTTAATCATCGCAATTAGATTCTCTCAGGTAGAAAGAAAGGCAAAAGAGCGTTTTGCATGGTATGAAGCAAAGGCAGAATCGGTGGAAACATCCTATGGAACGATTACCTATATCGATGAGGGAGAAGGAGAACCTGTACTAAGCTGTCATGGAATTTGCGGCGGATATGATCAGGCGTATGATACATTAGGAGATGTAACGGATACCTATCGTGTTATTGCACCATCACGATTTGGTTATACGGGAAGTGATGCTCCGGAAAATCCAAGCGTAGAGAATCAGGTAGAGGCATTTGTGGAACTACTGGATTTTTTAGAAATCGAGCAGACATATGTGCTTGCTACCTCTGCAGGTGGAGCAACAGCCATTAAATTTGCCATGATGCATCCGGAAAGAACAAAGGGATTGATATTATACTGTTCCGGCTATCCTGCGTTGCAGGAGCCGGAGAAGGCAGTTGCTTACTTAGGTCCGCCAAAGGCATTATGCAATGATTTCCTCATGTGGTTATTCAGCCCTCTGTTTGGACCAGTCATGGGAATGGATCAGGATACAATTAACATGATTATGCCTCTAAAGGATAAAAAAGAAGGAATTGTCATTGATGCGAGCGTTTCGAACACGGTCATGTATAATCATAGGGAAGAGTATGATATGAGCACTTTAACAGTACCGGTTATATGCTTTCATGCAAAGGATGACAAACTGGCTAATTATGATGGGGCAAAGGGATGGGAAGCATTGATACCGGATTGCACCTTTATTTCCTTTGAAACAGGAGGACACCTTATGGAAGGAAATGGTAAGGTAATTGAGGAAGAGCTAGCCGGATTTGTAGAGAGGACAGACTGAAAATAATGCGGAAATATGATAATATTACTGTATAAAAAATGCGGAAAGAGGCAATTATCATGTTTAAGCGTAAAATTTACAATAAAATGCTTGAGTGGAAACGAGATTCAGATGGGAGAACTGCCCTCTTAATTGAAGGCGCTCGCCGTATTGGTAAATCAACAATAGTGGAAGAATTTGCCCAAAATGAATATGAAAGTTATATATTAATTGATTTTGCAAAAGCGTCAAAGAATGTCAGAAGCCTTTTTGAAGATATATCTGACTTGAACTATCTATTTTTGCAATTGCAGTTGCAATATAAGGTGGATCTTCATGAACGAAAGTCAGTAATCATATTTGATGAGGTGCAGCTTTGCCCTATGGCGCGTCAGGCTATTAAGGCATTGGTCGAGGATCATAGATATGATTATATAGAAACCGGTTCATTAATATCTATAAAGAAGAATGTTAAAGATATTCTGATTCCAAGTGAAGAAAGCAAAATCAGTATGTATCCTATGGATTATGAAGAATTTTTGTGGGCTATTGGAGACGAAACAACATTTTTGCTTTTAAAGAAATGTTTTGAAATGAATCAGGGACTAGTATAATCCATGCAAATTAGAAGCCTGTTTCAAATTAGCATTTTCATGCTAATTCTGGATAGACTTTCTCTTTCGTGAAATTGGTTTCGGTGCTTTCTTGGTTTTGTTTTCTGCTGAAGCAGCTTTTTCATTTACATTTTATATTGGCAAGAAAGAACAAAATAGTTCCATTGGAAGTAAAATCCTCAGGCTATAAGACGCATAAGTCTTTGGATGTTTTTACAGAGAAGTTTTCAGATAGAATTTTGAAAAGATACTTGATATATACTAAGGATATGAGTAAGGATGAGGATATTTTCTGTATTCCGGTCTATATGGTGCCATTTTTATAATAACGAATGTTATAATTAATACATGTTAGCAGATAAAACGAAAGATATATAGGAAAGGGTAGGAGTTGAATTTGGAGACAGAACGTTTGATTTTAAGAGATTATCAAGAAGAAGATTTTAATGAATACTATTTGCTCAAAAGTGATCCGAAAACGATGTATTATTTGCAGGACATACAGATATGTAATCAGGAACAGGCTTACGAAGATTTTCATGCCGTTTTGGAAGATATGAAAAGGCCTGATAGGAAATTCTATTTTTTTCATATGGAACTAAAAGATTCCCATGAGCAGGTTGGAAGTATTGGATATACAGTGGAAAATGACACACCTGTAGGGAAAATGGTTCATGTAGGTTATTTCACCTATCCAAAATTTTGGGGAAAGGGATATACAACGGAAGCCTTTCAACGGGTTTTACAGTTTGCATTTACTGAAAACAATGTATATAGAGTATCTACAGGATGTCTAGCTGAAAATGTAGGTTCTGAAAGAGTTATGCAGAAGTGTGGATTGATAAAAGAAGCGGAACACATTGATTATGAATGGCATGATGGAAAAATGAAAACAAGATTGGAATACCGACTTTTAAAGAGAGAATGGACTCAATGAATATGAAAAAAATGTTACTTCTTTTTACAATTTTTATGGAAATAAGCCTTCTAATAGGGTGTGCCAGTAAAACAGACAAGACAAACACATTTGGTGTCTTCTTAAATTATGAAGGAGATCTTAAGGATCTTGGTCAATATGAAACAGTCGTAATTGATGCACAATACATAGAGGCGCAGGATATAAAAGCTTTTCAAGAACAGGGGCACAGGGTGTATTCTTATATTAATGTTGGTTCTCTTGAAAACTTTAGAGATTATTATGCTACATATAAGGATATTACATTGGGAGAATATGAGCATTGGGAAGAAGAATGCTGGATAGATGTATCAAGCGAAAAATGGCAGGATTTTATTTTGAATGATTTGTCCAAAGAACTGCTTCAAAAAGGAATTGATGGCTTCTTTGTAGATAATTGTGATGTTTATTATGTGTATCCGGACAGCGATACCTTAAACGGTCTTTCTGCCATTCTAGAGGGATTAAGGGAAACCGGAAAAGGCGTCATCATAAATGGCGGGGATAGTTTTGTTGATACATATTGTGACGCGGGTGGTAATTGGAAGGATATCTTTACAGGAATCAATCAGGAATCTGTTTTTTCATGTATCAACTGGGAGGATGGTACATTTGGAAGAGCCAAGGAAGATGACCATAAATATTTCACAGAATACATTGAAAAATATGGAAAACAAGGAGCTGAAATCTTCCTTTTGGAATATACCTCAGATCCTGCATTGATTCAGGAAATTCAAGGGTATTGTGATAAAAATCATTTCAATTATTATATTACGAACAGGCTGGAGCTTGATGCTGACTGAAATGAAAGAATTTAACACAAATGTGATATTTATGTAAATTTGAATCAGACTATGACACAATGAAGGCATGTATAAAGGTGTACGGAAAGGAAGAAAAAATGTATCGCATACTGGTGGTTGAAGATGATGAAGTGATAGCACGTACTGTTAAGGCACATCTGGAAGGATGGAATTTTGAAGTCACATGTATAGAGAACTTTTCTAATATAATGCAGGAGTTTGCAGCATTTGCACCACACTTAGTATTAATGGATATCAAACTGCCTTTTTTTAATGGTTATCACTGGTGTAATGAGATTAGAAAAGTATCTAAAGTTCCTGTCATCTTTGTGTCTTCCGCATCTGATAATATGAATATTGTCATGGCGGTGAACATGGGAGGAGACGATTTTATTGCAAAACCCTTCGACCTTGATGTGCTAACTGCTAAGATACAGGCCATGATCAGACGTACTTATGATTTTACAGGACAAAGCAGCATCCTCGAGCATAATGGAATGATTTTGAACCTGTCGGAGGCTACGTTACTATATCAGAATGAAAAGGTGGAGCTTACAAAAAATGAATTGCGCATACTTCAGCTGCTTATGGAAAATAAAGATAAAGTGGTGCCCAGAGATACAATTATGGTTAAGCTTTGGGAAGATGACAATTATGTCGATGAGAATACCCTGTCAGTAAACGTGAATCGACTTAGGAAAAAGCTTGAAATGGTAGGACTAAAGGATATTATTCTGACTAAGAAAGGGATAGGATATCGTATAGGATGAGAATCAGAGAATATGTAAAGGATCATATGAAGTGGATTGTAGTAATCATTTTTGTGATTATGCTGACAACAGGTATTCTTATTCTAAATGATATAAGTATGCATGAGATTTACTATGCTATTGGTATAAATCTATTTGTGACGGCTCTTGTATTAGCCTATGATTGGAACAGCTACAGACAGAAATTTGATTTGTTGCAGAGGTTATCTGACAGAGAACATCAGATAATTGATATTAGCAATGTCGAACAGGCTATCAATGAAATGACGAAAGTGTCAGAATTGGAAAGGGAATATGATATCGTATTGAAAGCTATTCTGAGCCAACAGGTAGAGATGCAGAACAGGCAGGAGGATAGACAAAGGCAGATGCAGGATTATTATGGAATGTGGGTACATCAGATTAAGACTCCGATTTCTGCACTTCGCTTGCTGCTTCAGCAGAAAGATATGGATAGTAATGAAGAACAGACAGAACTGTTTCGGATTGAACAGTATGTGGATATGGCGCTTCAATATATTAGAATAGATGCAACAGATCATGATTTTGTCATTGAGGAGATATCTCTTGAAAAAGTATTGAGAAGTTCAGTCAGGAAGTTTGCCAGACAGTTTGTTACAAAAAAGATATCCTTGGATTTTAAGCCTACCCAGGCCAAGGTGATTACAGATGCTAAGTGGATAGGATTTGTCGTGGATCAAATCCTGTCCAATGCCATTAAATACACCTCAAAAGGAAAAGTTGCGATCTATGTGGAGCAGACAAAGGAAACAACAAGCATTGTGATAGAGGATACAGGCATAGGAATTAGGGCAGAGGATTTGCCCAGAATATGTGAGAAGGGATATACGGGGTATAATGGACGCGCCAATCAGCATGCAACAGGAATTGGTCTGTATTTGTGCAATCAGATTATAAACAAGCTTGGACATAGGATGAATATAACGTCTGAGCAAGGTAAAGGAACCAAAGTAGAGATTGTGGTGGATCATAATCTTACATAAATGTAAGAATCAGGAAGAAAATGTAAGCTGGATGAATGGCTCGCATTTTCTTCTTTTGTTATATTTTGTATAGTGAATGAAATAAAAGTATGAATGGAGAGCAGTTATGAAAAAATGTGAAAAGAGAAATTTTGTGAAAAAAAGAATCAGTATCATAAAAATATTAGCAGTATTAACGGCAAGTTGTGCAATGCTTCTTACAGGCTGTGCAAAATCAACAGAAGAGTTAAGAGCAGATATGACAAAGGTCGAGACTGATATTAGTACAGTATCTGTAAGCAGTGATGTAAAGTTAGTTGGACTTGGTGAGGCCAGTCATGGTGCGAGTCAATATCAGCAGATGAAAAAGGAAGTATTTCAGGCATTAGTTGAACATAATGGATGTCGTACTTTTGTGATTGAAGGAGATTTTGGCGGTGCATTAAAGGTGGATGCATACATTAATGGTGAGCCCGGACAGGTAAAGGATGTTGTAAGAGAGATCCAATTTGGCATCTATCGGACAGAAGAAATGGTTGATTTGGTTGAATGGATGAAGAAATATAATCAGTCAGCACAGGAAGGGCAAAAGTTACATTTTTACGGAATGGATATGCAGAGGGTAGATAACAGCAAAGAGTACTTGTTCAGAGTACTGGATGCATTTCCATCATTATTTCAGGAATATATAACAGAAATATCGAAAATTACAAATGATAACAGATTTTCCCTTTCAAAGGGTGAGTTACAAAATATAAACAGTACCCTTATAGAACTGATTGAGCAAATGGATATACATGAGAATGATATAGTATCTGTTTACGATAAAAAACAATTTGATTTTGCGAAAGAGTGTGCAAATGCAATGCATGATTATTGAGAGATATTGATTGCAAATGACACACAATATAACAGGTTAAGAGATGAGTCAATGTATAACAGAATACAATGGATTATGCAGCAGGGTGATGGAAGTGTCGTATTTATGAATGGACATAATGGGCACATAGGGAAAACATCAGTTGCCGGATATGAATGTCTTGGGAAACTATTGAATGAAAATATGGGAAATGCATATTTTGCAATTGGTACTGATGCTGGAGAATACGTAGCAATTATGGGTGAGTCTGGTTCCGGAAAGACTACTCTGCTAAATATTCTGGCAACATTGGATAAACCGACAGCCGGAGAAGTGATGCTAAACGGCAAAAACATAGTGTCTCTGAAGGAAAATGAAATTTCTTCATTCAGAAGAGACAATCTTGGATTTGTATTTCAGGATTTTAATCTTCTTGATAATTTTTCATTGCGCGACAATATTTTTCTGCCGCTGGTGTTGCAACGGGTAAAACCTGCAGAAATGGAAAAAAGACTTGAACCAATTGCAAATCAGCTTGGAATTGAAAAGATATTGGATAAATATCCGTATGAAGTATCAGGAGGACAAAAGCAGAGAGTGGCAGTTGCGAGAGCTTTGATTACAGGACCGCAGCTTATACTTGCAGATGAGCCAACAGGAGCTCTGGATTCAAAGGCAACACATGATTTATTAAAGCTTTTCAATCAAATCAATCAAACGGGTCAGACAATTTTGATGGTTACACATAGTACAAAGGCAGCAAGTCATGCAAACAGGATTCTCTTCATTAAGGATGGTGAGGTATTTCACCAGCTTTACAGAGGTAATATGACAAATGAAGAATTGTATGCCAAGATTTCAACCACATTGACCATGCTTACCGTGGGAAGAGAGCAGAGTAAGGAATAATGGAGGGTTAGAAATGAATCACTTTTATCGCCGGCTGGCGTTTACCAATATGAAGAATAATAAGCAGTTTTATTTACCATACATGTTTACTTCTGTTATTTCAGTCATGCTTTTTTACTGTATAAGTGCACTTAGCCTGAATGAGGGATTCCGTAATATCAGAGGTGCTTCGGAAGTCATCATGGTTATGAGATTTGGAACGATTATTATAGCGATATTTGTAACAATTCTGATTTTTTATACGAATAGTTACATTATGAAGAGAAGAAAAAAGGAACTGGGTGTCTACAATATCCTGGGAATGGAGAAAAAACATCTTTCATTCGTATTAAGCTGGGAAATCGTATCCACTTATATCGTTGCTGTGGGAGTGGGGATTGTATTAGGAATAGCATTTCATAAGTATTTCAGTATGATACTATACAAGATTACAGATCTGGATGAGACAATTCCGTTTTATATCTGTGCTGACAGCTGTATCAGAACTATTATCCTTTTTGGCGGAATCTATGTATTAAATCTGTTATACAATATTTTGCAAATCAGACTTACTAACCCTATTGAGCTTTTGCACAGTTCTAATGCAGGTGAGAGGGAGCCAAAGACAAAAATCTTTATGACAATCATTGGTATTGTCAGTCTGTCAGCAGGATATTATATGGCATTAAGTGTTGAGAATCCGATTACTGCAATTAATCTGTTTTTTGTTGCGGTATTGCTTGTAATTATCGGAACGTATGCGCTGTTTACTTCAGGAAGTATCACATTATTAAAGTTACTTAGAAAAAATAAAAACTATTATTATCAGACACAACATTTTACCTCTGTATCGGGTATGCTGTACAGAATGAAGCAGAATGCAGTAGGTCTTGGAAATATATGTATATTGTCAACAATGGTATTAGTGGTATTGACAAGTACTATAGGCATGTATGTGGGATTAGGGGATTTTGTAGATTCCCTGCAAACAACAGATATTAATGTAAGTGTTGATTTTGCAGGAATTCCCTCTGAAAATGTGATGGAACAGATGAAACAGGATGTTAAGCAGAGTATTGTATCACAGAATAGAACCCTTTTGTGTGATAAGAGCACTTTGGACTTTTCGTTTATTGGTATCATGGAGGGTGACGAAATTATTTATGGTGGCTCCCTTGCGAAACAGGTATCTTATACAGAAAGCATATTTGTCGAAATCATGACAAAACAGGAATATGAAAAAAGATTCCAGGAAACCCTGGATGCTTTTGAGATGAATGAGGTAGTTATATTTTCAGAAGAAAAATATGAAAAGGACAGCTTAACAATTCAGGGATTATCATATCAGGTAGCTCGGGCAGAGGTAAGACAGGATAAGAATCAGTTTTCCAAAGTGATTAAAGATAGTATCATTGCAGTCGTAAATGATGAGGAGATAATGAAAACAATCTATGAGCGGCTTTGTTCTGTACACATAGAGGATAGTATCATTCCTGTGCCTTATGTCATTTATCATATTAACTTTGATATAGATGGGGATACAGATGAAAAACTGGAAGCAGTTCATGCAATAAAGGACAGTATACAAAAGTGGGATATAGAGTCTGAGGTAGCATGGGATTCTCCGGTAGAAAGGTCTAAAGTGGAGTACTATCAGGAGTATCTGATTTCAAATGGTGGAATCTTTTTCCTGGGATTATTCCTCGGCTTTATGTTCTTGATGATTACGGTATTGATTATCTACTATAAGCAGGTGTCAGAAGGTTACGAGGATAGAGAACGTTTTCAGATTATGCAGAAGGTTGGTATGAGCAGCCGGGAGGTAAAGGATACGATTCAGTCTCAGGTAAGAACTGTATTTTTCTTGCCTTTGATTACAGCCAACATACATTTGCTTGTAGCATTTCCGATGATAATGAAGATCATGGAAGTGATGTTTATTTCTAATACATCAATATTAGTAGGATGTATGATTGGTACGGTAGTGGTATTTGCAGTGATTTATTATTTTGTATTCAGGATTACGTCAAAAAGTTATATTAAGATAGTGGGAAATCATGAATAAGCTAGAAAGTTTTGGAATAGTTTCAAACCCCACAGTATACCACCAATGTTACGTTGGTGGTATTCTTTCATTCGATAAGTGTGAAAAGGATATACGAAAGTGAGGTATATTTATGAAAAATCAAGAGATGATACCATTTCCGGACGAACTGGAGCATCTTGACCATACTCTGAAAATAATTGACACAGCATTGACGGAAGCAAGGGAAGATGTCTTGCGGTTAGATCAGGAGTATAGGGATGCAAAGAGATATATGGCAGAATACCGTAATGAGATGCAGATAACAGAAATTATGATTCGGATTATGACAGGAATCTGCTCTATATTCCCTGTACAAGAGCTATGCATAAACTGACACTTTTCTATACAGGAAGTCCAGCTTCTTTCCTGCCATGTGATTTACCTTAATTTTATATAACACTTGACAAATAAACGGTCGTTTACTTTAATACAAGTAAACGACCGTTTACATATGCAGGGTTACAGATATAGTTGCATTCATTGTGGAGGAATACAATATGACTGATACGAAGGAAAAGATACTAATGACAGCATTACAGTTATTTGCAAAAGATGGTTATGAGGCTGTTTCTGTTAGAACCATTGCAGAAGAACTTAGTATGACGAAAGGTGCTCTGTACAGGCATTATAAAAACAAGCGTGATATCTTTGATAACATCGTAGAAAGAATGATACAGATTGATGCCCAAAGAGCGAGGGAATATCATATGCCGGATGAAGGATATGATACTAAGCCGGATGCCTATGAAAATACTACTTTGCAGAGTATTCAAAAGTATACCATTGAACAATTTAGGTTCTGGACAGAAGATGAGTTTGCATCCCTATTTCGTAAAATGTTAACTTTGGAACAATACCGGAATGAAGAAATGGCGGAGCTTTACAGCCAGTGTATTGTTACAGGACCGGTTGCCTATATGGAAGATTTGTTTCGTGAATTGATTCAAAAAGGTGTATTGAAAGAAGAAGATCCCAGACAGCTTGCTGTAGAATTCTATGCTCCACTTTTCCTTCTTATCAATATGTTCGACAAAACAGGAGAAAATGAGGAGTATATCGAAATTCTTAGCAATCACATGAAACACTTTATTCAGAGCCACGCTATGGATAAGGGAGGGGAGAAAGCGTGATATATGACGAGAGTATTAGAAAACAGGAGGAAGAAATGAATACAAACAATATTATCATACGTTTAGAGAAAAAAGAAGAATATCGAGAAGTGGAAAATTTGGTAAGAGAAAGCTTTTGGAATGTATATCGTCCGGGATGCCTGGAGCATTATGTGCTGAATCAACTTAGAAACAATCCGGCATTTGTGCCAGAACTTGATTTTGTTATGGAACAGGATGGCAAGCTGATTGGTCAGAACATGTTTATGAGAGCAAATATCAAAGCGGATGATGGTAGAGATATACCAATCATGACGATGGGACCGATTTGCATTACGCCTGAACTGAAAAGAAAGGGGTATGGAAAGATTTTATTAGATTACTCCCTGGAAAAAGCAAAGGAGCTTGGCTGCGGTGCTGTTTGTTTTGAAGGAAACATTGATTTTTATGGAAAGAGTGGATTTGTCTGCGCAAGTACTTTCGGCATTCGTTATCATGGCTTGCAGGAAGGCGAAGATGCATCATTCTTTTTGTGTAAGGAATTGATTCAGGGATATTTAGATGGTATTACAGGTGAGTATGCAACACCACAGGGATATTTTGTGGATGAAGCAGAGGCGGAAACGTTTGATAAGGAGTTTCCGATTAAAGAAAAATTGAAACTTCCGGGTCAATTATTCTAGGTGGTTTTGATGTTAATATTGACAAAGAAAACGGTCGTTATCTATAATATAGAGAACGGCCGTTAGTATTTGGCTCACGGCGTGTTCTTGAAAAAGCAGGATGGAGTTTTCAGATGAGAGGAGACAAGAAAGTTTGAAACAAAGAGGTAGTGGATAGAGAATAAATTTGAGCATCACAATTAAGCCATCTTTTGGGTGGCTGAAAAATTGAATATAAACGCAACACC
>JALEWA010000154.1 GCA_022788085.1 Lachnospiraceae bacterium | reverse complement strand
AACCGGAATCCATGACACAGTCGCGAACTGCTTATGTGCCCGGAGTCTACACCAGTACTTTGCAGCTTGGAACCACCAATCTGGAAATGCAGGTTGTCGTAGATACAAATCATATCAATGCCATCTCCCTGACCAATCTGGATGAAACTGTCACAACCATGTTTCCACTTATGGAGCCAACCCTGACAGAGCTTGCAAATAAGGTGCTTGCTGCACAAAGCATTGAAAATATCAGCTATTCCACAGAAACCAAATACACTTCCCTGTTGCTGCTTAATTCCATGTCCCAGGCATTGGATAAAGCCAAAGTTGTGGAAGAAGCTCCTCTTGGAGAAATGCAGTAATCTTAAAACGAGCAGGCTTTATGCCTGCTCAATAGGTTATTATAATTCCTCCAGTTCCTCTAACCAGATTCTTGCACATGCATCAGACGGCATTCTTAAATCTCCTCTTGGGGAAAGTGCAACGCTTCCGACCTTTGGACCATCCGGCAGACAGGAACGCTTGAAGTGCTGAGCAAAGAATCTCCGGTAGAAGGTCTTAAGCCATTTTAAAATGACCTCGTCTTCATAGACTCCTTCAAATGCTTTCTTTGCCACACGTAATATCTTGGCAGGCGGATAACCACAACGGAGCATATAATATAGGAAGAAATCGTGCAGCTCATAAGGTCCTACCAGATCCTCTGTCTTCTGTGAAATGACACCGTCCTGAGGTGGCAACAGTTCAGGGCTCACCGGTGTATCCAGTACATCAACCAGTACCTTTCTCATTTCTTCCTGATTGCAGGTATCTGCATAATACTGTACCAGATGACGCACCAACGTCTTTGGAACACCTACATTTACACCATACATAGACATATGGTCTCCGTTATATGTTGCCCAGCCAAGTGCAAGCTCTGACATATCTCCGGTTCCGATTACAAGTCCTCCCAGCTTATTGGCAATATTCATTAGTACCTGGGTTCTTTCTCTTGCCTGACCATTTTCATAGGTCACATCATGCTTTTCCGGATCTTGTCCGATATCCCTGAAATGTATTAGAACAGCCTCCTTAATATCGATCTCAATAAGCTCTGCCCCACATGCCTTTGTCAGCTTGCAGGCATTGTCATAGGTTCTGTCTGTTGTACCAAAGCATGGCATGGTCACTGCCTTGATATTTTCTCTTGGAAGTCCGAGCATATCAAAGGCCCTTACTGTTACCAATAAGGCAAGTGTGGAATCCAGTCCGCCTGAAATACCAATTACTGCTGTCTTAGAACCGGTATGCTCATAGCGCTTCTTCAGACCGTTTGCCTGAATGGAGAGAATCTGTTCACAGCGTTTCTCTTTTGTTGCCTGATCAGCCGGTACAAACGGAGTCTTTGCAAAATATCTGCCAAGCTTTGTTTCTTCTATTTCAAAGCAAAATGGAATCATAAGATAAGGTGGATTCTTATCCGGCACATAGGTGCTCATCTTACGTCTTTCCATTCGAAGCTTTTGGATATCAATATCTCCATAGATGATTCCTGTTGAAAATGGTGTACTCTGCGCAAGCATGGAACCATTTTCCGCAATCATATCATGACCGCCATAAACGACATCCTGTGTAGATTCCCCATCTCCTGCACTTGCATAGATATAAGCAGAAAGAAGTCTTGCACTGGTTGCGCGAACAAGTTCCTCACGGTAAGTATCCTTACCAACAAGGTCATTACTTGCAGACAGGTTTACAATCACATTTGCACCTGCAAGCGCATGCCTTGTACTTGGCGGATTCACTGTCCATACGTCCTCACAGATTTCACAGCCAACGATTAAGCCCTCTATATTATCACAGGTAAAGAGAATATCGGTACCAAATGGAACATCCTCACCGTTAAAACGGAAGAATTCGCTTGTTGCATTACCGGATGCAAAATGTCTTGCTTCATAGAATTCTGCATAAGTCGGAAGATTTACCTTAGGTATAAAAGCCAGAATCTCTCCTCCCTGCAGCACTGCTGCCACGTTATACAGCTTATGTTCTTTTTCGATTGGCATACCAACAAAGATCAGCGCATCACTTTCCGAAGTTTCCTCTGCAATATGAAGAAGCTGTTCCCTGGCTGAATCCAGCAATCTGTCCTGCAGGAAAAGATCCTGACAGGTATATCCGGTAATGCAAAGCTCCGGAAGCACGATAATCTTTGCCCCGTTTCCTTCGGCTTCTTTAATTACCTCAAGAATCGCTTCTGCATTGAACTTTGTATCTGCTACCTTAATCTTTGGTGTAGCCGCAGCTACCTTAATAAATCCATCTAACATGAGCAAACCTCCGTTTATCTTGACCTCTTTATAATCTGTTTTAAATCCTCAATCGTAAACTGATATGCCGTATTACAGAAATGGCATTTTACCTCAATTGGCTTACCATCCTGTATCATTTCATTAATTTCCTTCTTACCGATGCTGACAATTGCCTTCTCCACGCGTTCCTTATCACAGTTGCAATAATACTTTGCAGGCATTGTATCTGTAATCTCTACTCCCAAATCTCCAAGTAAGATCTCTAAGATTTGCTCCGGCGTATTTCCATCATCAAGAAGCTTTGTAACACTTGTTACTTCGGCGAGCTTTTTCTCCAGTTTCTCAATCACCTCTTCTTCTGCAAATGGCATCAACTGGATAATAAATCCCCCTGCCTGCTTTACGGTATTATCCCTTTCCATCAAAACGCCAAGTCCGACTGCGGAAGGAACCTGTTCTGAAGTTGCAAAATAATAAGTCAGATCCTCTGCTATCTCACCTGTCTGTAATTCCGTTTGTCCAACATATGGCTCCTTTAAGCCCATATCCTTAATGACACTTAAAAATCCGGCACCCAATGCACCGCCAACATCAAGCTTTCCTAATGCATTTGGTGGAAGCATAACCTGTGGCTCTATCGCATAACCCTTAACATTGGCCTTAGAATCTGCAGTAACCGTCAACCCCTTTGCCGGTCCGTCTCCACGAATCTGCAAGGTTAAGATATCCTTCTCTCCCTTAAGCATACTTCCCATCATGGCACCTGCTGTCAACAGTCTTCCAAGTGCTGCTGTCATGACAGGACTCGTATCATGGGTACTTCTTGCCGTTTCCACCATTTCCCTGGTTGTAGCCGCAAAGGCTCTGATCTGCGCATTCGCCGCAGTTGCTCTAACAATATAATCAGACATATCTCATTCTCCTTATTTTCCTCTTTCTCGTGCAATACAGTAGATACGTTCACTTGTATCCGTTACTTCTCCTAGGCTTTCTGCATCATAAGCCCTTACAAATTCCATGCCGGCTTCTTCGATAAAACGTTTCATTTCCGCAAGCTCGTAACCTCTCTGCAGATGCGTCTCCTGAAACCTGCGAAACAGTTCCTCTCCCGGATGCTGCTCTTCCTTTACAAAAATCGTAAGATCATACTCGTTGAGCTTCTCCTCTACATCATAAAAGTTCTCCCAGATAAAGCTGCAATCCTCGCGGTTCTCAGCAATGACAGTATCTCCAATCACAGTCTCATATTTATATGTGGTATTGAAGTCGAAGAAGAAGATACCCTTTGGATCAAGATAATTATTAACAAGCTTAAAACAGGTAACAATATCTTCATCCTCTAAGAGATAATTGAGGGAATCACAAACGCTGACTACTGCACGGACTGTTCCGTACAATTCGAATTCCCTCATATCCTGATTCAGATATAGAATATCATGCCCTGACTGTTCCTTTTTTGCCATTGCAATGTTGAGCATATCCTCAGAGCAATCCACACCAATCATATCAAATCCATTTTTGGCAAGCAACTCTGTCATGCTTCCTGTTCCACATCCAAGCTCCAGAACAAGTCCGTCCTTAATATCATATTCTCCAAGTACCGTGAGTATATTCTGACACCATTGTTCATAGGGTGTCTCATCCATGAACTTATCATACACACTTGCAAAATCTGTATATGCTTCCATATTATCACCCTTTCTATTCCAAAAGGCGGAATCACTCCCGATTCCGCCTTATTTCACAATTTATTCCCCGCCAAGCTTCATGGCAATTACAAAGCCAACTGCCAGCATGACAATACCTGTTAAGACTTCAATTACACCGATTGTACCAATCTCCATCATAATGAGAATTGCAAATGGAGATGCAACGATTAACCCGATAATTGCCCAGTAAGCAATCTGGCTGTATTTTTTCAAAACAAATTCTACAAACTTTGCAATAACCACTACACCCACAACTGCTCCGATTCCGAATGGCACAAGTACTGTACAGCATGCAAGGATACCGGCAATATCAAAGGAACTCAATGCATTAATGAAACCGTTAATCGTATCAATGATGGTATTATAATATCCGATGATCATCATGACCATAGAACCGCTGACGCCTGGAATTACCATAGTTGCTGCTGCAATAATACCCGCAAAGAACAGCTTTACCATGTTTCCAAAGCTCAAAGAAACATCTGCTCCGGTATCTACGCCTTCTCCCATCATAGCCATTCCGACAACAAGAACAAAAAATGCCGCAAACGCAAGGATGGAACCAAATCCGGTTTTCTTTCCCTTAACCTTTTTATAAATAACAGGAAGTCCGCCAATAATCAGTCCGATAAAGAACAGATTTGTCTGTAATGGGAATTTCGGAAATAAAAACTCCGAAAAAATCTTGGAAAACAGTGCAATGGCAAGTACCATACCAATACCAATCGGCATTACCAGCATAACTGCTTCCTTAAACTTCTTAATAAAATGTGTCAACACAAGAATCAATCTGTCATAAATACCCATGGAAACCATCATGGTTCCGCCGCTGACTCCCGGAATGACATTAGCAAGGCCAATTACCATACCTCTTAAAATGTTAACGATAAATTCTTTCATGCTTACTCCCTCTAATTTCTTTCTTTTATATATTGTTCAAGAACGGAAATCATCTGTTTCATTTCCTCATCCGTTCCTATGGAAATACGAATATAATTTTCAATACGCGGCTTATTCCAATGTCTTACGAAGATATTCTTTTCACGCAGCATCTCGAATATTTCCTGTCCCGGAATGCTCTTATGTGCTGCAAAGACAAAGTTCGTTTTGGAATCCGGGAATGTAAACCCAAGTCTTGCAAGCTCTTTCTTGGTCCATTCTCTTGTTGCAACTACCTTGGCAACAGTATCCTGAAAATATGCTTCATCCTCTACAGAGGCTACACCTGCTGTAATCGCTGTTACATTCATGGTATATGAGTTAAAGGAGAACTTTGCATCATTTAAGAAACGAATCAATTTCTTACTGCCAATGGCAAATCCAATTCTCATACCTGCCATCGAACGTGATTTCGAGAAAGTCTGAACCACTAACAGATTCTCATATTTCTCCACTAATGGGATACAGCTTTCGCCGCCAAAATCAACATAAGCTTCATCTACAATAACAACAACATCCTGATTTGCCTGTATAATCTCCTCAATCATGGATACCGGTACTGCAATTCCTGTTGGTGCATTTGGATTGGCAATGACCAGACCGCCATTTTCCTTCAGATAGTCTTCTTTCTTAATTTCGAAATTCTCATCCAATGGCTGGCATTCATAAGGAATTCTGTATAAATCTGCCCATACGTCATAGAAGGAATAAGTAATATCCGGAAACAGGACAGGCTTATCGGAATTAAAGAATGTCAAGAATGACATCGCAAGTACATCATCTGAGCCAACACCCACAAATACCTGCTCCGGCTCTACCTGATAACGTTTCGCTAAGATATTTCTTAACGCGGAAACATCCGGATCAGGGTATTTACGAAGTACATCATAGTCAAAATGATGAAGAACTGCTTCTACGCCCGGTGCCGGCGGATATGGACATTCATTGGTGTTCAGTTTAATTACATTCTTATTCTGTGGCTGCTCTCCTGCTACATACGGAACAACCTTTCGGACATTATTTTCCCAGCTCATGCTTCTCCTCGATTCTGTATCATAATAATTCGTAACTATTCAGTACCTTCATAGTTACAGTACTTCTTTCGTTATGTTATAATAGCAGACTTTTCATATTTATGCAATGTTTTCACCTTTTCTTCTCTTGACTCATACCTTAGACTGACTTATGCTTTTGATAAGAAAACTAATTTTGTGACATACTATAAGAAAAGGAGGACGCCTATGAATCTAATCGCATGTTCCATAAAAAGTTTTTTGTCCTTATTTGCTATAATGAGATTAACAGGACTGAGTACCAACAGTCCTTTTTCCATATTATTCTTTTTTATATTTTTATATCTGTTTGTACGTCTGTCAGAGAATTCCGTACAGGCTGTAGTTACAGACAAGGATACCAGGCTCTCTTTTCTTGCCGCGCTTCTTTTTTCAGTCTTAACAATTGCTGCCGATTACTCTAAGCTTTTGCAGGGAATGAACAGCACTTTGTTCTGTATTGTAATACTGCTTTTGTCATTTGCCGGTCTGTTTCTACTATATTATTATGCCATTCTTCTATTACTGACAAGAAGTATGGATTTCAAGCCTGATACTTCACTATATCCGGTTGTATGGCTTCCGGCTATAGCATTTTTTGCCTGTCTGCTTGCATGGCTTCCCTATTTTCTTCATGAATATCCTGCTATCATGACACCTGACAGCATCAATCAATATGCACAGGTAATTGGCGCATATGAATTAAGCAATCACCATTCTGTTGTCCATACGCTTATGATTGGCTTTTTCTATGATCTTGGCATGAAGCTTACCGGTGATGTTTCTTTTTCACTTGCTCTTTATACCATTTGCCAGATGATATTTATGGCATTTGTTGCAGCTTACGTGATACGCACCCTCCAAATGGCTCATATAAAGACTTCCATCTGTGTAATTGTCATTTGCTTTTACGCTTTGATTCCTTATCATGGAATCTATGCAGTAACCATGTGGAAGGACATTCCTTTTGCCGGCTGCATGACACTTTTTGCTGCCGCAATGTTACGGTTTCTACTTCGCAACGAAGAAGTTTCCGAAGACAATAAAAAGCTAAAGTTTTCAGAGTACATTACTTTACTGCTGCCCTATATCTTTGCCGGATTTATGATATGCCTGCTTCGTACAAATGGCTGGTATGCTTTTCTGATTAGTCTGCCTTTTATCCTGTATTATGGGCGTAATCAGCTAAAGCTGATGATTCCTGTTCATCTTGTGTTACTTGCTTTGGTATTATTTGTAAAATATCCTTGTATGAATATATATGAAATAAAACAAGCCGACTTTGTAGAATCCCTTTCCATACCGGTACAACAGATTGCAAAAGTAATTGCAAATGGTGAAAGCCTGACAGAAGAACAGGCTTCCTCACTTCAGAATTTCATGGATATAGAACAGGCTGCCATTGTTTACCAGCCTGACGTATCCGATAACATCAAGAATCTGATTCGGGAAACCGGAAATGAATATCTGGAAAGTCATAAAGGAGAATTCTTTTCTCTTTGGCTTTCTATAGGAATAAATCATCCAAAAGCATATTTTGATGCCTATGTCTCACAAACGAACGGCTTTTGGTATCCTGATGTTTCCTACGAGGTTGGTCTGGCTGACGGTATTTATCCCAATGAATTTGGTCTGGTATGGCAACCGATACTGCGCGGTAATGTCGTTGTAAAAATAAGAGAGATTCTCTTCAAGCTTCATGAATTGATTCCTCTTTATGGTTTCTTGTGGAGCATGGGCGGTATGTTCTGGACAATTCTTCTTATGCAGCTAATCACAATCAGAAATAACCGGTATATGGGATTCTTAATTGCCGTTCCAGCCATTATGCTTGTCCTGACTCTTTGTATTGCTACACCTGTTGCAACAGAATTCCGTTATGCATACGCTTTATTCTTCGGTTTACCATTATATCTGCTTGCTCCATTTATCAGAACAAAATAATATCTGAAAGCCTGTCATCTTACATGATGGGCTTTTCTCTTCTATTTTTCAGCATTTGTGAACAAATTATGAACGTGCTGTAAATATAAAGTAAATATAAAATGAATAAATTTTTATAAAAACTATTGACCTTCGTGAAAAAAGATGTATAATATGTAAATTGTAAACAGAAGTTATGTTTTTTGTAAAATTTGTGTGTTGTTCCATACACGGATTACAAGAAACAATCATTATGAAACAAGGGAGAGAAAAATTATGAAGAAATCTATTTTAGCAGCAGTTATGAGTCTTACATTAGGTGCAGCAATGCTTACAGCTTGTGGTTCTACAGCAGAAGAAACAACTGAAACAGTTGTAGCTGAGGAAACAACTACAGTAGAAGCTACTACAACTGAGGAAGCTACTACTACAGTAGAAGCTACTACAACTGAAGAAGCTACTACTACAGAGGAAGCTACTACTACTGAAGAAGCTACTACAGAAGAAGCTACTACAACTGAAGAAGCTACTACAACTGAGGAAGCTACTACAGAGGAAGCTACTACTACAGAAGCAGCTAACTAATCAGTTCCGATTCGTGTAGTTTACTACATAACAAGGAATATAGAAAAAGCAAGAAGGGATAACCGTTCATCGGTCATCCCTTCTTTTTGCATTATTAGAGAATTAGATATAATTTATTTAGCAATCAATACCATCACATCTGTCATTTCATCGGTATAGAAACCAACATTACCAATCTCACTTACTGTCATAGTCTTGCTCAACTGATAAACTCCTGTTACCAGATTCTTACTGAACACATATGCTGTTTTTCCTGCATATTCTGCACCAACATTGATATGTAATCCTATCTGGTAAGCCAATTTTATTTCCTTTACAGGTTGTAAGCGGAATGTCTCAAAATCTGCTGCAAAATCCTTCACTTCTTCAAGTCTGGATTCAAGATTCAAATCCGCATCTGCCATTCCTAATGCTTCCTTAGAAATACTATAGCCAACGCCATTACCAAGGAAAGCCATGAGATATAGATTTCTTCCATAATACTTCTGCATTACCTCGAGTTTAAGAAGCGCTTTCTCATTTGCAAAACTGATTTCTGCATATGGCAGTTCTCCGTTTTCCACAACACGCTCTGCCATTGGCACGTTAATATCTGCAATATTGGTCAGTACAGGTGTTGATGTTTCCACATCATTGGAACTTTCTTCACCAGAAGAAGCACTCTCTTGTCTGTTTCCTTCTGTTGATTGTTCTTCATTTGTTTCCTCTTCCGTTGTTTCTTCCTCTTCTGCAAGATCTCCAGTGCGATAAAGAACGAATTCGTCAATTGTTCCCCATGCTCCTGCACAGGCAGCGACATGTGCACCAATTTCTACAGTCTCTTCGGCATTTACCTGGATTCCTTTGATTTGTACAGTATCCCAGTTTGCCCAGGATGTTACTTCCATTTTAGCACTGTAATCTTCTTTGCCAACCTTTGCAAAGATTGACATATCCTGTGTCTCGGCATCTCCACCCTGAACACTTGCCTGTAAGGTATATACACCACTTTCTAATCCTGTAATCTTTTGTGCTACCGTAAAGTCAATATCACTTGCACTCCAGAAATGAAGAGCATATTCGCCATCCAATGCGTCTGATGCATTTTTCTGATAATCGGTACAATTTGCAAAACCTTCTGCCGTTGCTACTGTCCATGCATCGCTCTTTGGATCTTCGAAACTACCATTTTCAACAAAGTTCTGTGGCTTTATCTCTACGGTACATGTCACGGTAAGCTCTTTATTTAAGATTGTCACTTTTCCTGATACCTTATAGGTTCCACTTGTTGCATCTGCAAGAGCCTCTACCTGCTCTTCGTCCCATGTAACTGTTTCTTCACTTGTTGTATTATCATTATAGTGAACGGTTACCTTTTCCGGTATGGTTATGGTATCTCCAAGATTTACGGTTATCTCGACATTGTCAGCACTATCGACAGCCAATGGTGCCTTTGCACCTGTTCCTACATATTTAAATACATTGATGGATGCAAGCGGATGTCCTTCAAAATCAAACATTGCCTGATTGTCCCATGCACTTCCGCCATACCAGTTTCCGGCATCCTTAGGGTCATACTCACCTGCATAGCTTGATGCCCAGCCGGAACCTTTTTCTTCCCAAAGCTCCTTATTCTCAGCTAATACTTCTTTTGTATTTTCTGCTTCTGCATCATATACCTGAACCGGTGTCCATGCAGGCTCCCAATAGAAGGTACCAATACCTGCTGAACCTACATTGGCAACTGCTGCCATAACATCACGAACTACATTTGCCTGACCCTGTACGGATGCAGGATAACCGCTAACCAAATCACTTTCTTTTGCAATCGTATTTCCGTGTCCATCTCCATCCTCCATCGTATATGCATAGGATGTCTCTGCTACCATAACTTTCTTATGATAAGTATCTGCAATATTCTTTAATACACTGGTAAGGTTTGTTGTTGTTCCATGCCAGAACATATAATAGGAAGAAGCAAATACGTCATAATCGACTTCATATTTATCAAGTGTCGCTGCAATGCTTGCATAATTTCCTGATCTCTCCGGATTTGTGAAGTGCAATGCAACCAGAATATCCTTATCAATATCTCTTACTGCTTTGCTTCCTGCATTGAAGAGCTTACATCTGTTTTCCCAATTTGTTTCACCGGCAATGCCATTGTTTGTTTCATTACCGACCTGTACCATACCGACATTTACTCCGGCATTAATGAGTTTTTTCAGACTGTCATAAGTACCCAGCTCTACTTTCCAATTTGTTGTATCTTTCGTTTCAAAATCACCGTTTTCGATAGAAACCTCTTTATAGTTCATATCCTCTGCGAGCAGAGCAAGCGCAACCGCATAATCTTCAATCTCTGTCATTGTTTCTTCTTCAGTTGTCTCTTCTTCTGATGAACTTTCCTCTGTTTCAGAACTTTCCACGCTGCTCTCTTCACTTTGTGAAGCTTCTGTAGAAGACTGTTCCGCACTGCTTATCTGCTCCGAATTCTCATCTTCGCTGCTTGCCTGCTCCGAAGCATCTCCTACCGAATCTGTG
>JALEWA010000150.1 GCA_022788085.1 Lachnospiraceae bacterium | reverse complement strand
CCTAATTCTTCCATATATTTCATATGTGCATTACGAGCACGACTGTAAGCGTCAGTTAAATCAAAATCTTTCAGCATCTGCTTATCAAGACAAAGTGAACTTAAAACATCTTCGTCGCCCGTCATGTTGATTGCATATTCATAATTATCCATTTCATATCTGAAAACAGCCTCAGCGAATTCTTTATCTTTCATTGCGTTCTGAATTTCGTCAGCGTGTCTGTTCAGCATGGTGATCAAAGCCAATCGGTCTGCCTTCTTTACGATGTCACCACAATTAAATACTGTGCAGCATTCTTGAACAGTTGCTCCTAATTTTTTCAGAGCCTCATCTAACTGAGTATCGTTGAATGCATAAGCAATCGGAAAGTCTTTCATTTCCTGTTTATGACGTTTCTGCATGTCAAAGTAAGCCTTCAGTTTTTCATTCATATTTTTCATCCTTTCTTAAAAAAAAAGAAGAAGCCCTAGAATTAGGACCTCTCCTTATTACTGTTTCACTATAGGGCATGTAAATTATGCGTCTTTAAGCACCTTACAACAGCTAATGAATTCTGCGCCAAGTGCAAATATACCAACAAGAATACTTCCAACCATCACATATTCAAACATCTGTTTGCCCACCTTCCTTCATTAAATTTTTTCTTATCTCTTAATGCCCTGCCAATCGCTAAATCTATATTTGCTCTCGACTTCAGATGATAATAGTATAAGTCTTTATAGGGGGTATTCAATCGGTTGATACGTCCACTGGCCTGCTCTAATATCTTGTAAGAATAGTTCTGAGAATAGAATAGAATTGTATCTGTCAAAATGCAGTTCCATCCTTCTGCACCAGCTGTATATTGAACCAAATATATCCAGCGTTTGCTCTCTGGTATTGGCTGATGCTTATGGCCATTCCATTCGGCAATTTCTACATCATCACCATAATAAGCGTTTTTCAAAATATCTAACTCATAATCAAAATTGTAAAATATAATGAGTTTCGGATGCTTCTCAAATACCTCCATCACCTCTACAATTCGACTGGCATCAGAATTAACAATCTTCCGTAAGGTATAACATAATTCACTTGCATTAAGAATTGGACGGTCTTCCCAAGGATTCCATCTGCGTTTAAGGATATCTTTATACTCTGCGATATCATACTTAACCCAAATATCCTCATGATGAGATTCCGTCGGCCTGCTAAAATCCATGTCAACCAATATTGAATTTCTTAATCGTATCAATCGACCAGTATTCAAATATCGATCAATTTTAGGAATATTACCATATCGTTTGATTACTACATGCTCGTCGATAAATTGCGTACGATTACGATAGAAGCCATTAGCAACAAACACCGGAATATAGTCCATCCATGTATCACCAGGAGTTGCTGAAAGCATTATCCATTGATTTTGTTTTGCTATTTTGATAAAAGCTTTTGCCCAAGAACCAGACCCAATCGCTCGTTGCTCATCAAATATAAAGAATGCGTGCGATACATTCTGATATTTTTTAATATTATTCCAAGAATCAACTATCACTCGATTAGCATATAAATTATCTTCTTTATGAGTAGAAAGCAAAAATGGTATCATCTCTTGCTCCCACTCTAAAGTGTCTCGCTTTCTTGCAGTTGTGATAATGTATAAGTCTTGCGGTGGATCGTCCATAGGAATATATTCTTCATCGTTCAGTTCGCCACCATTCTGTAGATAATAATAAGCTAATGCTGTTCTCGATTTGCCAGAGCCGACACCACCACAAAGAATACATCCATTTTTCATTCTTTTGATAGCATCGACCTGGTAATCTCTTAAATTAATTGCCATATATTTCCCGATTCATATATCTCGCAGCAAATGGATCATCTTCAAGAGACTGTTCCACATACATTGTTTTAACATATAAAGAGATGCCATCCGTCCAAGGATGAAGATTCAGCTGCACGTTGACGTTCTTAATCCACATTTTGTCAAGCATACCAATAGTATCGCCATTCATCATAACCGGATCTGCATCTCCGGAAACTAAATATACTTTTGGTGGCCATTCAGATTCGTAATTTACGACAACTCGTACAAAGTATCGTGGTTCAAATCCTTCTTCTTCACCTTCTTTCGGTCTTGTTAATTTCACATTACAACCCATGTCAATCATCTGACGTGCCAGATTAATGTCTGGAATAACCAGGTTTGCATACCTCTGCGTGCTGCGGAATTTGTCCAAATTAGGATCTCCTGAAAAATGTGTGTCGAAAATAAATCTTGTGTTTTCAATAGTAATGATGTTTGCCATAATATATGTCCTCCTTAAAGTGGTTTAATTGTGATTGATTCGACTAGGTCGTTTAATGCAATTTTAATTTCACTCCCTATTTGTTCAAGTTCATCGAGGGATATGTTATTGAATTTATAATGAACTGAATGAATATGGATATATGCATCCTGAAAATTATGGTTGCTCATTTTAATACGATTATGTCTTCGAATAACGCCAAATACTGCTCCAGTGATAAAAACCATTCCTTCTTCATCCTGTGATACTTTTGGCCATACAATCATGTCATAGTTGCCAATAGTAGAATCTGCCTCTTCCTTAATAGAAACAATTTTTAACATATCTTTCATCCTTTCTTAAAAAAGAGAAGCCCTAGAATTAGGACTCCTCCCGTGATTTTTGCATTTAGCTAAATGGTAATGGCTCTTCTTCAGGCTCAGTATCAGAAACTAACCATTCAAAATCACCATACTTAGAAATGGTTGCAACAGCATCATCCACTTTCTTTGTATAAAACGATTTATCAATCTGGTCTTCTAATCCCAAAACCTTGACCATTTCGCTCTCCATCCAACGATATCCGTCACTTTCTGGTGCTGCATAATACTTGTTATTCTGAGCTCGTTTCAACAAGCCTGCTCCACAACCTTTTTTCATTGGCGTAAATTGGCCAACTTTTCCGATGAAATGATAATCATGCCCAGTTTCAATAATCGGTTTCAGCCGTTCACAAGCGTCTTTCCAAGAAATATCGGATAATTCACCTTTCTTATATTTCGTCTCCAATTTAGATAATTCTTTCTCTTCCTTTGCGACATCTGGAAGTTTTTCATTCATATCTAAATATAAAGCGGATTCAACAGACTTGGTTTCGCACATATCTTTAAACACTATCGGTTCATGGGAAAATAAAGTCTTGAAAACATATGGCACCTGAAACTGTTTACCGGTTGCTGTCCACCAGATTTCTTTTCCATTTTTATCGATTTCTGGTTCCATGTATTTTGCTACATAAACAGCATCATTCACCAGACAGAATTTTTGGAATTCAGCTTCAGTTTCAAAATTATAGCCATACTCTTTACCAAATCGAATAACAAAATTCTTAATAACATCGTCTTCATTCGGAATCTTGATAGAATCTGTCTTGATGTGGCATACAGTGTAACCGCGTTTTTCAACTTCCCGCTTCAGCAGTGTCATAAATAATGCACCACGTTTAGCAATAATGTTATCGATATTATTTGGATTTTTAAATGGATTATCAAATCTTGCCTTTGTCAGTCCATAGATAGAGTTAATAACAATCTTTAGCGCCTGAGCTAAGCCTTTCGCATGTTCCTCGTTTAAATATGACTTTAATACACCTTTCAACATCTTTGCTGCCTTCTCAAAATCCTTATGCTTGATTGCAATGCGTGCATCAACAATTTCCTTAAAGATTTTTGTGTATTTCGGTCCAAAGGCCACCTCATAAATAGCACTATGAGGATGCTGTGAACCAATATCTCCGTCCCATACACATGGCCATATACCAGGTCTTGAAAAAACACGACCACCTTCACCAATTTTTTCGTCTAAATATGTAGAAACACCATTCTCATATTTATACCCCGGGAAAAACGGCAAAATACTATATCCATCAGGTAACGGCATGTCTGGATTATAATCCTTGTAGAGTGGCAGTCCCTCAGCATCGAATACTCGGAACTGATAATCCTCCCCAAATCTTTCTCGATAATACTCATACTGATCGGCACCGACTGGCTTGGATAAATCACGCCAGTTAAAACTAGCCTTCGCATTTTTATCGTTACCAAATATAATTTTGGCAGACAATGTGTTGGTTGTATCATTGACTGTAACATTATCGATACCCCAAAGCGCTTTTGCTAATTCTACCTGAATCTTTCGAGCTTCATAATCTTCCCGTCGTGCATCGAATACGGCTTCAGTAGCAATAACATCATTGTCGCAATACTCCGCAACTTTTGGCCATAATTCTTCTGGAACCGGCTGATCCCATGGTAACCCTAATTCCTGATGATGGATACCTAACTCTATTTCCCATTTCTTCAAGCTCTGCTTTTTTGTACACATATCGTAAACATCGATATAAGAAATATTGTAGGCATTGCCAAATAACGTATTTGGTTTGTTGTTGATAATCGACTGTGACAAGTTGTACAGCTCTTCTATGCTGTACTTTAGCATTGCTCTTGCATATAAAATATGATTATCATACCGTCGACAATTGAATCCTACTAATGGCTTGTCTAATAATTTTTCAATTTCCTCTGGTGATGGATTAATCATACGAATAACCGGTTTATCTTTTCCTCGAAGTTTCCAATTGACCAAAAATAGATTAGGAAAGATTTCAATATCGTAAAATACTAAATTATCCTCAATGTTATCAGCGGCATTGCATCCTGTCGGTTGAGATTTTTCGACACCGTTATCTGATTTGAAATGCATCTCCGCTATCATTTTTAAACAGTTATTCGCTTGATTCGTACTATGCGCTCCAAACGATAATATAGCATTGTACATATCTGAAACATCATATTTCAAACCGCTTTCATAAGCATCGTCCAGTAACTGCTTAATAAATGACACGCTTGATGCTGTTGATGGGTGATATACTTTGCTAAGATTGCGTTCAATCATCATACGCAAAGTTTTTTCGCTCTCAACAGATTTTCTGTCAATCACTTTTTTCTCTCCTTTCAAAGGTAATCCTCCGCTAATTTGAGCAATAGGCTCTGCATTACATTTTGTTAGCTTTCTTCTCAAGGACGAGCCACCATTGAATACTTTAATTTCAATATGATCGTCAAACACTCGACTCAATTTAGAAACATCGCCAACATAAATATAATGAAGGTGTATTCCTTGACCACTTTTGCTCAGCTCAGCATATGTTTTAGGGAACTTGTTTGCTGCTTCCAAATTCCGTTCAAAACATTTATTACCGTTCTCATCCGGAATATCAAAATCGACGACAATATGATTGATTTGATCTTCTGGTATTTTTACATAGTGCAGCGTGTGTGTATCCAAATCTGAAAGTTTTGTTGTAACAGAATCCCAAGCCATATTTGGAATTTCTTTACCATCTTTTATTTTTGAATACTGCGCTGGCCAATCCGCCGCCATTGCATCAAACATAGAATCTTGTTCTTTAAATTCGATACAATATGGCTCAGATTTTGTAGTCTCGTTTACAATAGGATTATCTAATTTATCTGACAGAAAATGCCGGTAATAACTGCGAATGCGAGAGCCATCTTCTGCATATCCTCTTTCCTGAAAATCTTCAAAATAATTTTTCATTTCTTCTTTGAATACTCTTTGAGAAAATGGATATGCAACGTTCGCATCTTCACAGTATTTTTTATACATTTCCCAAGCAGATTTGAGAGACACGCCATCTTCTTTCTTAAAATCAAAATAAGCGTCCAAAATGAAATTATAGAAATCATTTGTGGCGCTCATCATATTGACTGGTATGTAATTATCATATAATCCAGGATTCATTGAATATACTTCATTACAATGCCATGCAATACCACCTAATTCAAATGGTATTAAATCGATACACTTCTGATATTCTTTTGGTGATAATTTATTTCCTGATGGGGATACGTCAATTAATCGTCGAATCAAACCAGATTTAGCATCTGTGATTCGAACAGGTTTATTTGTGCCCATAAATAAAAAGCACTTAAATCGATTCGTATAGGTTGACTTGAATTTCTCATTGACAGTCATATATTCGTGAGAAACCAAACTATTTAGTCTGGTATTATCCTCGATTCGAGATAAATCACCGTCATGCTGAATAGCAACCATTGGGTTCGATTTAAATGCCTCCAATGCAAATGCGTTACTAGAAGAGCCAAGCGCTTTTGCATCAAATACTGTATAATATCCGTCAAACAACTGCTGAATAATATTTAAGACAGTTGACTTACCTGTACCCGCAGAACCATATAGAACCATGAATTTTTGAATATATTTAGAGTCTCCGGTTACGATCGAACCTATGGCCCACTCTATTTTTTGTCGTTCTTCTTTAGAATATAAGGTGGACATCAACGTATCATAACCAGAAATATCACATGGCTGTAAAGGATATCCAAGTTGCTTACTAGCATAGTCCTTTTTAGTCGGTTCTGTGTCTCCAAATATAATCTCTTCATCCAGCATATGATAAGAATCCCGCTTCTGTTTCTGGCAATACTTATGCCATTTATCAACCATTCCAGAATCTCCATCCCACATATGCATAATTTTTACATGTTCATCTGCAAAATTGTCAGCATGATCTTTTGCATATTGATCAAGTTCATAGTCAATCAATTTTAAAGCATCATTTTCATTGGTTGACCAAAGGTGACGATTCTCAACCCAAATGGCATAGAAATCACCACCTCTAATCATTAGGTCGTCACTGTCTTTAAGAAGAAATTTAGGATAGATTTCAACTTCATTCTTTTTGGGTCTTCTGACGGATATCATCAAAAAATCTAACACGTCATAATTCCCCTTCCTGTTTCAGATACCAAGTCATATACCAATTCATCTGCCACCAGATTTCAACAGTACGCAAATCAACTTTACATTTTGGTATCGTAAATAATCCGCCTTTGCCAGTTGCTGCATATTTTCTCTTTAGGAAACGATCCAATACTTCTGATACATAAATATTATTGTAGTTTTGATTCGTCTGATTAGACAATCCTAAACTAACAAGCATTTCCCAGAACCAGTTACCGGTTCGATCACCATAATCGGGATTGTCCATAATGTGCACTTCCGCCCTTATGGCTAAGGCCACCATCATTTCTAAAATACTGCACGGCAGATCTAAAAAGTCATGGTCATAGCATCGACGACATTCTTCAGCATATTTAGAACGCAATTCCAATCCATCAAACATTCTATTTTCATCCAATTCGATGGTATATGTAAATGATGTTTCAGATAACTGTCTCAATAATTTTGAGTATCGTCTTTGAAAGCTTGTGTTTCCTACCTTTTTTGTCAGCCATTTAAAATATCCTTCATTCACTCATAGTCTCCTCCAAATTAATGGGCATACATCTTTGGAATGTCTGTAGACTTTCTTTCGTCTTTCAGAATCGCAAAATATACCTTTAGCCTGTCGTTTCGGACGTATACGCTGTCCTCTTCATACTCACCGAAATGATTAAGCGCATCACCAATGAATCTTTCTCTGTTTTCCACAACTTCATAATTTTCATTCATCAAAATATCATCATTCAGATATATAAATTCAATCTGATCGTAATATTCTTCCTCTCCATAATCTTCTGGTGAAATTACAATAGGCTGATTTCTGACAACAGTTACTTTTTTACTTTTTTCTTTGTACTGCTCTGTCATCGTTTTATATTTACTATAATCGACAGACGTCATTGCCGGCTCAGAAGCATCATCTGTACTTTCACTTTTTTCTGACGCTTCCTCGTTTAAAATATCCGAGCCTGTTTTCACATCTACAGTTTCTATCGAATCAAGTTTATCTTTAACGATTCCGGCAATAACGCCGACTGAAAAACCAAATAATGCATATACTATATTTTTTCTCATTTATTTTTATCCTCCATTGGGTTCTTCTCAGTCTCGAGAATGAAATTTTTACCAGCAAAAACATAGCGCTTAATCATATCTGCCTGACACCAAGCTCGAACAGTCGCAACACCTACTCCGCATTTTGCAGCGAATTCTTCTTCTGGCAAATATTTGACAGGTTCTCCAAAATTATTGAATGAGACAATATAACCATCAAGAATAAATTTGATGTCTTCTTTTAATTCGGCATCTAAATCCATATTGTTAGACATAAGCACCTGGATTAAATTTTTCCATGTAAACATGTGAATCTCCTTTCAAAAACCCCGACTCTAAATATAGAGCCGAGGCGTTTACATTAAATATTTTTTAGAATTGGATTATCTAATATTGGCCCGTCAACGTTGAAATCAAGAATGATTGATCGCTGATAGCCATTTACAAAATCACCATTGTGTGGTTTTGTCACATCGAATATACCAAAATCGACATAGTTATCTTTTGTCGGGTCTTCAGGATCATACAGCCAGCCAACAGCCTGCCCAGCAATTGTTCTCGGAATACCTAATGCATCATAGACGTCATTCAAGAATAAATATCCCTGATTACGGAGTTTGTCAGTTGCAAATCTTTCCTGCTGTTTCAGATACATCAACGAGTATTCGGGATTCTTTTCCCATCCAATACAGCCATCATCATAAAATCTGGCATAAATTGAATATCCA
>JALEWA010000139.1 GCA_022788085.1 Lachnospiraceae bacterium | reverse complement strand
ACATTACTATCAGGGTGAGACATCAGATGTAGTTGATCGTGAAGCGCTGCCTTATTATCAGCAGTTTGCCGAGGCGAATCCCAACAGCAGATTAGGTCAGATTGTCCAGGAATACGTTACCTTGCTGCAGGAGAATAACTTTCAGATCAATGATAATATTGAGAACTTCTATCAAAGCTTATATCAGCGTTTACAGCATGTTTCTGATCAGAACCAGACAGGAACAGCAGGGGAGAATAATAGCACAGCGAATGGAACAACGAACGGTGTGACCAATGGAGCAACAAATGGTGCAACGAATGGAACAACAAATGGTGTGACGAACGGAACAACAAATGGTACCGGAAATGGAACAACCAATGGTACAACAACAGGCAGAACTGTCGGAAATAACAGGTAATCAGGCTGTCGTTGGAAACGGGGGAAACAGTAACTTTAGGCTTGCACGCAATAGGAGCTTCGCTGTAAAATCATAGATAGAGAAAATAAAGCAAAGTATTTATTTGGAGGATATCTATGATATACACAATCATTGTTGCTGTATTGTTCATAACAGACGGGATCATCAAGCTTTTGGTGGAAAAAAAGGGGCAGGAAGGAGCAGTGCGGCCACTTCTTGGTGGAAAGCTGTTGCTTAGGAAATATCATAATACAGGAGCCATGCTTAATCTTGGTGCCACAAAACCAAAATTGACCGCTTTCATTTCCTTGATTTTTACGGTCTTCATGTCAGGCGTTTTTGTAGCAACCTTAGGCTATAAGGGAGCAGCAGCTCTTAAAACGGGGCTTGCTCTTTTACTTGGCGGAGCCTATAGTAACACGTATGACAGATTAAGAAGAAAGTATGTCGTAGATTATGTATCATTTGGTGTAAAGAACCAGAGATTTCGAAATGTAATCTTTAACATTTCTGACTTTGGAATCATGATTGGGGCAGTTTTACTTGTAATAGGAGAGCTGCTTCGAGAATAGAAAAAGAATATAAAATAGAGAAAACCCCGACAAATTCTGCCGGGGTTTATTTTATAATATAGAAAAGAGTGAGTACTGCTTCTTATGCAGTAATGACAGTGCCGACTTTATTATTGATTGCGTCAGCGGTTTTATTCAGGGAAGTGATAACGACACGTCCTGCAGGTACTGCTTCAAGATAAGCAATCGCAGCCTGAATCTTAGGTAACATATCGGTTTCACCAAACTGTTCGTCAGCGATGTATTTCTTTGCTTCTGCAACAGTCATACTGCTGATTGGCTCCTTACTGTCCTTATCATAATTAAGATATACATAGTCAACATTGGTAAGGATTAATAGTTCATCTGCTTTCAAGTCAGAAGCAAGCTTTCCTGCAATACTGTCCTTTTCAATGACAGCAGAGGCACCCTTTAAGATATGCTGCTGCTCAATGACAGGGATTCCGCCGCCACCGCATGCAATAACAACCTGATCTGCATCAGCAAGTGCCTTAATTGCTTCGATTTCAACAATATCGATAGGCTTTGGGGCAGCAACCACTCTTCGGTATCCCCCTGCCTCTTTGATGACATAATTGCCTTTATTAACCTCAACGTCTGCATCATCCTGAGACATATACCTGCCGATTGCTTTTTTCGGCTCATAAAAAGAATCGTCATAAGGATCCACCGTTACCTGTGTCAGAATGGTGCTCACAGGCTTGGAGATGCCACGGCTTAACAGTTCAGATTTTAAGGAATTCTGGATATCATAGCCTACATAACCCTGACTCATGGCAGAGCATACACACATAGGTGCCGGTGTATAATCAATATAGATACGTCTTAATTCAGTCATAGCTTTATGAATCATGCTGACCTGCGGACCATTGCTATGAGTAATGGTTAACTGGTAATCTGCTTCCACTAAATCAGCCAAAGCTTTTGCGGTATTTTTTACAGCACTTTGCTGTTCCATAATCGTATAGCCCAATGCATCATGACCTAATGCGACAACAACCTTCTTCTTGCTCATATATTAAACCTCCGTTAGTATAGATTTTTGTCTTAGGAAAATATACATTGATTATACCATTTTCAGATTCTTTTGTATACCAGTTAATTTCCAAATGGCCATAAGTAATTAAACGGATATTGGGAGCTGTAGCCATTTTCAGGGTTCTGATTCTGGGATGGGGCTGACTGGGTATTGTCTTCACTTGAAGCATCATCACCGAAAATATCTTTAGAGCCCAGGGTCAGGGTAAAGGTCTGTTCGGAATAACCATCACTGCCCTGAACCATAGCAATAACTTCTACGGTCTCACCTGATTTATAGTAAGTCAATAAGGTTTTCAGTTCACTCATGCTCTTAACGGTCTGCCCATCGAATTTGGTAATGATATTGCCTTTGGCAAGACCTGCTGCCATAGCAGGAGAATCATCATAAATGGTATTGATGAAAATACCAATAGGCATTCCGTAAGTCTGTGAAATTTCACTTGTTACATCCGTTCCGCCAATACCTAAGTAGCCTTGAGAAGAGGAATCTACAACATCCCTGGTTTCCTTAAGCATCAGCTCTTCAATGATGGACTGCACGTCAGAAATAGGAATTGCGTAGCCCATGCCTTCTACGGAGCTGGAAGCTACCTTAACAGAGTTAATACCAATCAGTTCACCGTTCATATTCAACAATGCGCCGCCGGAATTACCCGGATTGATTGCTGCATCTGTCTGGATCAGTTTATTTGTAATCTGATTGCCATCATCATCAGAAACAGTTACTTCACGATTTAATGCACTGATGATACCTGTTGTAACGGACTGACCATAACCAAGTGCATTACCGATTGCTATAACCTCCTGTCCAAGTTCAAGGGAAGAGGAATCGCCAATGGTTGCAACCTTAATCTTAGATTTCATCTCATCGGTTATCTCACTCATAGGAACAGAGATTACAGCCAAGTCTTTATCGGAATCATAACCTTTCAGCTTTGCACTGACAAGAGATGGCTCATCGCTGTCTTCATCATAGCTGAATACAACGCTTAATTCGTTGTTACCGGATACAACGTGATAGTTTGTAACAATTAAGAGTTCAGAATCGTTGGAACCGATGATAATACCGGAACCGCTGCTTTGTGTATCCTGCTGATAAGTACCAAACATGGTTCGTACTTCCGTAACTCCTTTATTTGTAATTGATACAACACTTGGAAGACAACTGTTTGCAATGGCAGTAACATCAGAAGAGGAAGCTGTTGCCACAGATCCTGTTGTTGCAAGGGAACCGGTTGTAGTGGAAAGTCCGGAGGTATTATTTTGAGCCTGCAATTGGGCTAATTCCGTCTTAGTCTGCAATAGCTGCTGGTTTGAAATATAGGTAGGAATACTAAAAGCGGTACCTGCAGCTACTCCAAAAAGCGCTCCAAGACATACAAAGCAGGCTGCCTTTTTTAAAAATGGTCTTTGCTTTTTGGGCTTTTTTTGCTGTGGTGCCGGCTGGGTACCATATTGGTAAGTATTGTTGCCATTCCCTGCTGTATAGTAATATTCCTGTGTCTGTGAATTTGAGGAATAGTTGTTTTGATAGCCTTGTGTATTCCGGTTATCATTTTCATGATTGTTCTCGTACATAAATAAGACTCCTTTCTTTTTCTTGACGTCTATTAAAAATTTGTATTTTTCTTTTTTACAAGTACTACTATAGACCTAATTTGTGTTTAAATGTTTTCTTTTTTGTGTTTAATCTGTGAAAATTATAAAGAAAGTATAAATTTGAGATTGTAAAAAAAATAAATGCAAATGATTTGCAAATACTGGTTGACAAACAGGTATATGGCAAGTAAAATACAAAATGCAAATCATTTGCATTTTAAAAGGGGCGAACACAAGATGAGAAAAGCATATACGACGAAAACCAGGAACATGATTATGGATTTTCTGGAAGAGAATAAAGATATGAGATTTTCAGCAGCTTCAGTCTTTGCGTATTTACAGGGAAAGCAGGAACAGATTAATCTTGCAACCGTGTATCGTAATCTGGAGCGTTTGACAGAGGAAGGGGTTCTTCTTAGGAATAAATCGGCTCAGGAGGATTGTAGCCTGTACCAGTATGTGGAGCCTCATAAAAATTGTCATGAACATTTACATCTGCAGTGTAAGAGCTGTGGAAGAATCATGCATCTGGAATGTGATTTTATGAAACAGATAGCAGCGCATTTATTGGAAGAGCATGGTTTTGAACTGGATTGTAAGACTTCTGCACTGTCTGGAATCTGTGACTCCTGCAGAGCGAGGAAAATGCGAATATAAAAATAAGAAAGGTGGTGTGCAGAATGAAAAGAAGCAAAATTTTAGCGCTTATGGCAGCGGTAATATTACTTGTTACGGTTTTCTTTTCTTATGAATATATTATTCAGAATGCACACCACAATTGTAGTGGAGAGGAATGTACTGTCTGCATGGAGCTTGCCATGGCGGCACAGACGATTTCCCATTTAAAGGTCATACCCGTACTGTCATTTTCCATGACAGTTCTTTGCGTATTCACGCTTGTATACACAGGCATAACCCAAACCCTGAGTATACCCAAAACCCTGATAACCCTAAAAGTAGAGCTTCTGGATTAAAGAGCAGGATAATAGCAAATGAAGGCCAGCAAACGCTTTTTTAATCGGAGGACTTGGTATGTAAAAGAAAAATAGAATAGTGATAGTTATGGTAGTTCTTGCTTTATGCAGTGCACTTTTTACAGGCTGTGGAAACAGCAATACAGTGAGTGCAGCAGCAGAAAGGCTTAGAGATTCTACTTTAAAAGTCTATTAATATGTAAGCTCTTACAAAAATGACATATGGGATTCATATTTACAATAGAAAATAGGTATAAAGAAAAGTATATTTGTTGATACTATTTTGTGAATAAGGTGGAAAAAATTATCAATGCATGATAAAATAAATAAGAATAGCATTGCCGATGAAAATGTAAGAGCTTTCAGTTCTGAAATACAGACAAATCGGTTTGGTTTAGTATTTATTTTTGAGGAGCTATGAACAACATGATGAAAAGAAGAGAATTTGATTTATTGGCACTTGGCGAAATATTGCTTCGTCTGTCACCACCTGTAAATGAACGTTTGACAAGAGGGGATGCCTTCCAGAAGCAGGCTGGCGGCGCTGAATTAAATGTAGTATCAGGTGTTTCCCTGTTAGGACTTAGAACAGGTATTATTTCCAAGGTACCTGCAAATGATTTAGGCAATTATATCCAGAACAGGGTACGTTTCTGTGGTGTCAGCGACGACTATCTGGTATATGATAAGACCAAGGATTCCAGACTTGGCATTTATTACTATGAATATGGCGCACATCCAAGAAAGCCGAATGTTATCTATGATAGAAAGAATACTGCCTTTGCAGATATAAATATTGATGATTTCCCGGAGGAAATGTTCCGGGCAGCAAGGTGTTTCCACACAACAGGCATTACCCTTGCATTGGGACAGAAAACAAGGGAAACTGCCATTGAAATGATCAAACGCTTTAAGGAGAATGGTACCTTGATTTCTTTTGATGTTAACTTTAGAGGAAATCTCTGGACCGGTGAAGAGGCAAAGGCTTGTATCGAAACGATTCTTCCTTATGTAGATGTATTCTTCTGCTCTGAGGATACTGCAAGACTGACCTTTAAAAAGGAAGGTACGGTACAGGAAATGATGAAGAGCTTTACGAAGGATTATCCGATTAGTGTTGTTGCAGCAACACAGCGTATTGTTCATTCTCCTAAAGTACACTCTTTTGGTTCCTGCATCTATGATGCCATGAATGATTGTTTTGTTCAGGAACCGGCATATGAGAACATTGATGTTGTTGATAGAATCGGTAGCGGTGATGCTTATATTTCAGGTGCTCTTTATGGATTGCTTGCACATAATATGGACTGCCAGAAAGCTATGGAATATGGTAATGCGACAGCAGCCGTTAAGAATACGATTCCGGGTGACTTACCATCATCAAATCTGAAGGAAATTGATACTATTATTAAGAATCATCAGTCTACGGAACCTCAGTTAGAGATGAATCGATAATATGGTAACAGTTTCGCTGCGGATCATGATATAATGAGCCTTGCGGCGATGTGCGCTTGCGGACATCGACATAAGGCGAAAAAAACACGGAGACGCCAGTCGACGTGATATAATGAGCGTTAGTGAGCGGGAGCAGGCGTAGTATGTTCATCGCGAGCGGCGAATGACGATCACAAGCTATGCTTGTGATATAATATAGACAACTCGCCAAGCACGAAGTATTTGGCGAGTATGGGTAATCATGAGCTGTGTTCATGATATAGACCAGGACAGGGTTGATGTGTTAATGCACGCGACTCTGTTTTTATTTTTTTTTATTATTCTTGAAACTCTAATTACGTGCCAGATTGATGTATCACATGATTAGGCACGTAATTCTCCCGTTTTCATGACTACTTGAAACTCCAATTACGTGCCGGATTGACATTTCTTATGATTAGGCACGTAATTCTCCCATTTTCATGACTTCTTGAAACTTTAATTACGTGCCGGATTGATGCTTCTTATGATTAAGCACGTAATTCTCCTGTTTTCATGACTACTTGAAACTCCAATTACGTGCCAGATTGACATTTCTTATGATTAGGCACGTAATTCTCCCGCTTTTATGATTTCTTGAAACTCCAATTACGTGCCGGATTGACGTATCTCATGATTAGGCATGTAATATCATTACGTTCTTAAGTAACGGAAATATCCACTTGTTGAAATGCAATTTATATAGAAAATAGGTATCTGTTCAGTACAGCATAAAACACTTGCTGTTTTATGCGTAAGAAAATGATGCAAAAGGCAAAAATGCCATTACGAAGCAATTTAATATGCATTTTTGCATCGTATCTATGAAGGTACTGAATAGATACGTAATAAATATAAAGGAACATACAAGTTTACTAAATAAGCAATACTTATTTTTTGTTTAGAATTTAATAAAATAAAGTGTAAAATGTGAGAATATATGTTAAAATTTATAAAGATGCGAGTAAATTAGTCGGAATAAGGAAAAAGTACAATATTATGGAAAATGAAAAGAGATTAGAAGCATTCGAAAGTATGCTTTTGGCAATACAAAATAATTATGATGAGACTGCTGACAAAATGGAAAAACTCAAGAAGGAAGGGAAGGAGAAAACTGCCACATATAGACAGCTTATGGGAAATAAGATGATGTATCAGAATATGCTGTCTATGTATAATATTTATGGTCTGATTAGAGAGTGATTAGTATGCAAAAACCATATATGGTAGTTTTTGCATACGGCAAATTTGTGCTTTGCACAAATTCGCAGGCTTTGAAGAAAGCATGGAGATTAGTATGGTAAAAGTAATTTTATGGGATATTGACGGAACATTATTGAATTTTGAAATGTCGGAGAAATATGCAATAAGAAAGTGTTTTTCAATTTTTGAATTGGGGGAATGTACGGATGAGATGCTGGCACAATATTCCCAAATAAACAGAAAATATTGGGAGGGACTTGAACGGGGCGAGCTTACAAAACAGGAAGTACTGGTTGGAAGATTTAAGGAGTTTTTTGATAAGCAGGGACTACCGACAGAAAAAGCAGAAGCTTTTAACAGTGAATATCAAATAAGGCTTGGAGATAAGGCCTTTTATAATGATGAGGGCGGTCAAATTGTAGAGCAGCTTAAGAAAAAGGGAATCAAACAGTATGCAGTTACAAACGGAACACTTACAGCACAGGAAAGAAAGCTTAAGCTGTCGGGTCTGGATCAGTTGCTTGATGGTGTCTTTATCTCAGATGTGATTGGAGTCGAGAAACCTAATATTGGTTTTTTTGATGCAGTATGGAAAGAAATTGGTTCCTATAAAAAGAATGAGGTAGTGATTGTCGGAGATTCTCTGACAAGCGATATGCAAGGGGGCAATAATGAAGGAATATTGTGCTGTTGGTACAATCCACAGAAACACGAAAACGGCAAAGGGCTTCGAATCGATTATGAAATACAAGATTTGCGGGAAGTGCCGCGATTATTCCTTAGCAAGTAAACTTGCACAGAATTGGAATGATATATGTTCATGAGAACTACAAGCTCGAATTTGCAAGCAAATCCTCGCTTGGGCTAATCGCCCTATACAAAATACCCAGCCTATTCTTTAGCAAGTAAACTTGCACAGAATTGGCTGCATATTTTGTGAAGTTCTCATGAATTCAAAAAAGTTAATTGACTAATCCAAGGTCTCTTGTTATGATGTAAACAAGAGGTGCGCAAGCGGTTGCGCAAAGACAATAAAAGTTATTAATAGCTCTTTGTTACTCGAGAGCAAGCGTTTCAAAACGGAGGAATATCATGTTGGATTATATCAAGGGAATGGATGTATCATCACTCGATGAGATTGAACAATTAGGCGCAGCCTTTTTCGATAAAGGTGAGAAAAAGGATCTGCTTGAGATTCTTAAGAGCTATGGAACGAATTATATCAGGATTAGATTATGGAATGATCCAAAGTCTCCGGATGGGAAGCCATACGGGGCAGGAAATACGGATTATGCAGTTGCGCTTAGACTGGCAAAGAGAACAAAAGCAGCAGGTTTAAAATTTTTATTGGATTTTCATTACAGTGATTTTTGGGCAGATCCCGGAAAGCAGAGAAAACCAAAGGATTGGGAAGGCTATTCCGTGGATGAACTTGAACAGGCAGTGTATGACTTTACTAAGGAGCATATGCAGAAGTTCATTGCAGAGGGTGTGACACCGGATATGGTACAGGTAGGAAATGAGCTGTCTAATGGATTGCTCTGGCCGGAAGGTCAGTGGCCTAACTTTGATAATATGGCACGCTTTGTCAGTGCAGGCATTCGTGCTGTTAAGGAAACAGCTCCGGCTTGCAAGATTATGATTCATTTAGATAATGGCGGAAATAACAAACTATATAGGGAATGGTTCGATAATTATACCAGAAGAGGGGAGGACTTCGATATCATCGGATTGTCCTATTATCCTTTCTGGCATGGAAGCCTGCAGGATTTAGAGAATAACATGAACGACATTTCGAAGCGTTATGGAAAGGAGCTTGTCATTGCAGAAGTGTCTATGGGACATACGACCAAAGACTATGCTTCCTATGAAAAGCTTGCACCGGAAGAGAGAAAGGGAATGGCAACGAAGCCGGCACTTTGCGAGAAGGTACCATTTGCTATGACAGAAGAAGGTCAGTGTGAGTTCATGAAGGCATTCTTAGCTTCCATTGAACAGGTTCCTGAGAATAAGGGACGAGGCTTTTTCTATTGGGAACCGGCATGGCTGCCGGTAGCCGGAAGTGGATGGGCAACAGAAGAAGCTTTAAAATATATTAAAGAAGCAGGCCCTTGCGGTAACGAATGGGCAAATCAGGCATTGTTTGATTACGATGGAAATGCTTTGCCGGCATTGGAAGTTATCAGAGACTATCAGCCTAAATAGAAAATTTGAGTATTAACCTAAAAGATAAGGAGAAGAGACATGAAGCAGGAATTATTAAAGAAATTTGAAGAAGTGTTTGGTGATGCAAAGGGAGCAGCAGTTTATTTTGCTCCGGGACGTGTAAATCTGATTGGTGAACATACAGATTATAATGGTGGTCATGTATTTCCATGTGCATTGACAATTGGTACATATGCCGTTGCAAGATTACGTGAGGATGACAAGCTTTGCCTGTATTCTATGAATTTTGAAGAAAGCGGTATTGGAGAAAGCAGATTAGCAGATATCGAGCAAAAGACTCCTGGTGACTGGAGAAATTACCCAAAGGGAATCATTTGGGCATTCGGCAAGAAGGGCTTTGAGGTAACAAAGGGACTTGATATTCTGTATTTTGGTAATATTCCGAATGGTTCCGGTTTATCCTCTTCTGCTTCGATTGAAGTTTTAACAGGTTTTATCTTAAAGGAGCTGTTTGAATTTGCAGTAACCAATCAGGATTTAGCGCTGATTGGTCAGTTCTCTGAAAATCAGTACAACGGTGTAAACTGTGGTATCATGGATCAGTTTGCGATTGCTATGGGTAAGAAAGATTCTGCTATTTTCCTTGATACGGCAGATTTATCCTATGAGTATGCTCCGATAGCTCTTGCAGGTGCAAAGATCGTTATCTTAAATACAAATAAAAAACGCGGACTTGGTGACTCCAAATATAATGAGAGAAGAGCAGAATGTGAAGCGGCACTTGCGTCCCTTCAGACAAAGCTTTCCATTAAGTCTCTTGGTGAGTTGACCGAGGAAGAATTCGAAGCAAATAAGGAATTAATTGGTGATGCAGTTAAGATTAAGAGAGCAAAGCATGCTGTTTACGAGAACCAGAGAACCATTAAGGCAGTTCAGGCATTAAAGGACAATGATCTTGCTTTATTTGGAAAGCTGATGATTGCTTCCCACGATTCTCTTCGTGATGATTACGAGGTTACCGGTAAGGAGCTTGATACCTTGGTAGCAGAAGCTTTGAAACAGGATGGTGTTATTGGCGCAAGAATGACAGGTGCCGGTTTCGGTGGCTGTGCGGTCAGCATTGTAAAGGAAGAAGCGGTTCCGGCATTTATCGAGAATGTAGGAAAGGCATACAAGGAGCAGATTGGTTATGCGGCTGATTTCTATGTAGTAGAAATCGGAGATGGTCCATCTGTATTATAAATTTCATGTTAGAGGAAAGAGAAGATATGATTACAAAGAACATTACAGACCTTGTTCGTTATGGCGTTTCCTGCGGTCTTGTGGATAAAGCAGATATCATTTACACAGTAAACAGGCTTTTAGAGCTGTTTGGTATAGAAGAATATGATGGCGAGTTTGCACCGGAAGATTTTGCATTTGTGAAGCCGGAGGAGTTTCCGCTGGAAGAAGTATTAAAGGAAATGCTTGACTACGCAGCAGCAAATGGATTGCTGCAGGATGATACGGTTGTATATCGTGATTTATTTGATACAAAGATTATGGGATGTATGGTTCCAAGACCATCGGATGTAATCTACACCTTCAGGAAGCTTTATAACGAGAAGGGCGCAAAGGCTGCAACAGACTGGTATTATGCATTCAGCCAAAATACAGACTATATCAGGAGATATCGTATTAAGAAGGATATGAAGTGGAAGGCTGCAACAGAATACGGTGAGATGGACATTACCATTAACCTTTCCAAGCCGGAAAAGGATCCAAAGGCAATTGCAGCAGCAAAGAATGCAAAACAGAGCGGTTATCCTAAGTGTCAGCTCTGCATTGAGAATGAGGGCTATGCAGGAAGAGTAAATCATCCGGCAAGACAGAACCACAGAATTATTCCCATTGAGATTCAGGGGAATCAGTGGGGCTTCCAGTATTCTCCATATGTATATTATAACGAGCATTGCATCGTGTTTAACAGTCAGCACATTCCAATGAAGATTGAACACAATACCTTTGTAAAGCTGTTTTCCTTTGTGGAGCAGTTCCCACATTACTTTGTTGGCTCCAATGCAGATTTACCAATTGTAGGAGGTTCTATCTTAAGCCATGACCATTTTCAGGGTGGAAATTATGAATTTGCGATGGCAAAGGCACCTGTTGAAAGAAGTTTTCAGGTAAAGGGCTTTGAAGATATCAAGGCTGGTATTGTGAAATGGCCGATGTCCGTGATCCGTTTATCACATCCTGATTACAACAGAATCATTGAGCTTGCTGATGTCATTCTTGCAAAGTGGCGCGGGTTTACGGATGAAGCAGCATTCATCTTTGCCGAGACAGACGGTGAACCACATAATACCATCACACCGATTGCAAGAAAACGTGGAAATAATTATGAACTTGATTTAGTTCTTCGTAATAACATTACAACAAAGGAGCACCCGCTTGGGGTATATCATCCTCATGCAGAGCTTCATCATATTAAGAAGGAGAATATTGGTCTGATTGAGGTTATGGGACTTGCAGTGCTTCCATCAAGACTTAAGGGCGAACTGGAAGCATTAGCAAAGGCAATCGTTGAGGGCGCAGATATCCGTAAGGATGAAGTGCTTGAAAAGCATGCTGACTGGGTAGAAGAATTCCTGCCTAAATATGCAGGTAACGTAAATGAGAATACGATTATGGATATTCTGGAAAAAGAGGTCGGCATTGTATTCGGTAAAGTATTAGAACATGCCGGTGTCTATAAGAGAGATGAAGAGGGACAGAAGGCATTTGACAGATTTATTCAGGCACTTTAGTACGGAATAGTTACACAGAAAGGAAACGGTTGTTAGTATGGAAACCTTCCGAAATGACAAACTGGAGAATAAGAAAATAACAATTTCAGATATTGCCGAGGCTTTGCAGGTTTCCAAGACAACTGTGTCCAGAGCTATTTCCGGAAAGGGAAGAATCAGCGAGGAGACAAGGCAGAGAGTACTTGCCTATATACAGGAGAAGGACTATAAACCAAATGTCATAGCCAAGGGGCTGGCACAGCAGAAGACTTATAATATTGCATTGGTGATACCGGGCGATTGTAATCTGGTCGATATGCCCTTTTTCCAAAACAGTATGCAGGGAATTTGTGAGGAAGCTTCCAGAAACGATTATGATGTCATGCTGGTCACTACCGTGGGAAAGGATTATACAAACCTGGAACGTATGATAGCCAATCATAAGGTGGATGGTGTTATCTTGAGTCGCTCGATGGTAAAGGATAAAGCCGCCGGTTTTTTAAAGGAACAGCAGATTCCGTTTGTGCTTATGGGAACCTCGAAGGATGAGGATATCCTACAGGTGGATAATAATCATAAGGCCGGTTGTTGTGAACTTGTCATGAAAATTCTTTCAAGCGGGTGCAAAAGAATAGGACTGATTGGAGGAAGCCAGAATCTCGTAGTAAACCGCACAAGATTGCAGGGGTATAAGGATGCATTTCGAAATGCGAAGTATACACTTGATGAAGCATTGATTTATAACAATTGTGAATCCTTCGAACAGATAGAACAGGCAGTAAAGAACCTGCTGGGAAGAGATGCGCAGTGCATGATCTGTATGGATGATATGATTTGTTCACAGGTATTGCAGGTGCTTGCAAGAGAACACATAAAGGTTCCGCAGCAGATGAAGGTGGCATCCTTCTATGACAGTACATTGCTGATGAATCATGAGCCTGCTGTGACTTCACTTCTTTTTGATGATAAGGGTCTTGGAGCACTTACCTGTAGTGTATTGCTTTCCTACATTCAGGGTGATGAAGTAAAAGGAAGAAATTTATTAGGATATGAGATTGTCTTAAGAGAATCAACAGGTATCATATAACCAATGTGTATTCAGATAGAAAGGACGGATATGTCAAAGAAGAAAAAACAAGCCGCAGAGTTTCGTTTTTATGAACTTCCACAGGACGAGCCGGTACTGGCATTGATGGGAAGTAAATGGATTCAGATATATGGGGAAAATATTGATAATCAGCATTTTCATAATCTGTTGGAAATAGGCTATTGTCATTATGGGGATGGAGATTTGGTGCTGGATGAAGAGTTTTACCGGTTTGGTCCGGGCATGGTATCCTGTATCCCTGCAAATTTTCTACACGTTACGAGAAGCGATACCAATGTTCCTGCTTTTTGGGAATATCTGTATATAGATCCGGAAGCAATTTTTCGTGGGCTTGGAAGACAAAGTGCCGCAGAGGCAAAGGATTTATTGGAAGCAATCAATCAAAATGCTTTTTTTATCAAGGCAGAGCATAATCCGATGATTGTTACTTTGGTACGTGCCATCTTTGAAGAAATGCAGCATAAATCTGAGTATCATCAGGAATGTGTAAAGGGACTTGTGTATACCTTGCTGTTTGAAATAGCCAGATATAATGGCAGAAGAGGAATGGCGTTAGGAAATAAGAGTAATGTGATACAGCTTGAAAAAGCGATAGAATATGTGGAAGCACATTATGCAGAGTCCTTTAAAATTCTGGATTTGGCAAATGAATGTCACATGAGCGAAACACATTTTCGCCGGGTATTCCAGCAGAAGATGAATATGACACCGGTGGAATACGTGAATTTTGTTCGTGTGAAGAAAGCGTGTGAGTTGATTGATAAGACTGATATCAGCATGGAGGATGTGGCAGAGAGGGTAGGTTTTGTTACACCGTCCACTTTTAACAGGAATTTTAGAAGGATTATTGGAACCTCGCCTTATCAATGGAAGAAGAGACCTGATAACCATGAAGGAAAATTGCTGGATTATAATATTTCAGCATTAAAGGGTTGGTAGCAGAAAAACATATGGGCGAATATAAAAAATCAGTACTAAAAGAAGCAAAATACTATGGTTGAAAATGCGCATTTTAGAAGTGTATTTATAAACAAAAAATAATGTATGAATGTTATAATCACAATATGTCGTAAGACATTGCGTGACAAAACGATGGAGGGTGTTATGCAGAAGTTTGATTATAATAGGATAAAGGATCCGGCATTTTTTGCGCAAAATCGAGTTGGGGCACATTCGGATCATAAATTTTATGCCAACGAGTGTGACCTGGTAGAAGGCAAGGAGAGTTTTAAGCAGGATTTGAATGGTCTGTGGAAGTTCTGTTATGCAAGAAACCTTAAGGAAGCACCACAAGGCTTTGAGCAGATGGATTATGACTGCAGGACATGGGATGATATTATGGTTCCTGCGCATATCCAGATGGAGGGATATGATAAACCACAATATGTCAATGTGCAGTATCCCTGGGATGGTCATGAGGCGATAGAGCCGGGTGAGATTCCAACACAGTTTAATCCGGTTGCAAGCTATGTGAAGTATCTTACGGTACCGGAAAACTATAAGGATAAGAGAATCTTTATCTCCTTTCAGGGCGTAGAGAGTGGATTTGCTCTTTGGTGTAATGGTCAATATGTAGGTTATAGTGAAGATACCTTTACTCCGTCTGAATTTGAATTAACAGATTTTCTGACGGAGGGTGAGAATAAGCTTGCAGTACAGGTATTTAAGTGGACATCGGGAAGCTGGTGTGAGGATCAGGATTTCTTCCGTTTCTCAGGCATTTTTAGGGATGTATACTTATATGCAATTCCGCAGGTTCATATCTGTGATATGAAGGTAAAGACCTTACTGAATGAGAGTTATACCGAGGCAATTTTAGAACTTTTCTTCAAAGCAACGCAGGCAGGAATGGCCAGGCTTCTTTTATCTTATCATGGCGAAGAGGTGGCAAGAGAAGAACTTGCTTTATCGGCAGAGGAAAAGAAGACGATTGCTGTAAAGAACCCGGTTCTTTGGAGCGCAGAACACCCAAATCTATATGATTTAACGATTGTTGTTTTTGATGAGGATGGAAAACAGCAGGAGATTATACCACAAAGAATAGGCTTTCGAAGATTTGCCATGGATGATGGCATTATGACCATCAATGGTAAACGTATTGTGTTTAAGGGCGTGGACAGACATGAGTTCAGTTCAAGATGGGGACGTGTTCCAAGACTGGAAGATATGCTAAAAGATATTATTACGATGAAACGTAACAATATCAATGCGATTCGTACCAGTCATTACCCGAATGATTCCAAGCTGTATGAGCTTTGTGATGAATACGGAATTTATCTCATAGATGAGTGTAATATGGAAACACATGGCGCGTGGGATATGGTTGGACGTGGTGTGTGGCCGCTGGAAAAGGCTCTTCCCGGAGACCGAAAGGACTGGCAGCCACTGCTGTTAGACAGGGTGGAATCCATGTATCAGCGTGATAAGAATCATCCTTCAATATTAATCTGGTCATGTGGGAATGAATCCTTTGGAGGATCCGTTATCTATGAAATGTCAAAGCGTTTCCATGAGCTGGATGATACAAGACTCGTACATTACGAGGGAGTGGCAAATGACAGACGCTATAACGATACTTCGGATATGGAAAGCCGTATGTATCCAAGTGCAGCTTTCATTAGAGATTTTCTGAAAAAAGACAGATCAAAGCCATTTATCCTGTGTGAATACACACATGCCATGGGAAATTCCTGTGGCGGTATGCACAAATATACGGATTTGGCTGATGAAGAACCGTTATATCAGGGCGGCTTTATATGGGACTACATTGACCAGTCCATTTATCATAAGGATCGATATGGCAATGAGGTATTAGGCTACGGCGGTGATTTTGATGACAGACCGTGTGATTACAATTTCAGCGGAAATGGCATAGCTTATGGCGGCGAGAGAAAGCCTTCTCCGAAAATGCAGGAGGTGAAGTTCAATTATCAGGGACTTCAGATTACGGTAAAGGATGATACCTTTGAGGTTCGCAACAAGAATCTTTTTACGAATACATCAGAATATATCTGCATAGTAAGTCTTGAAAGAGACGGTGAGCCGGTGGCAGAAGCAAGCGTAGAGACAGCAGTGGAACCATTGGAAAAAGGAGTCTATAAACTTCCAAAATGGAAGTATCAGACACCCTGGTGCAAGGAAACACCGTGGAGTGCAACAGTTCCTGGTGAATATGTAGTAACGGTTTCCTTTGTGTTAAAGGAAGACACCCTTTGGGCAAAACGTGGTCATGAGGTCGCATTTGGTCAGGGAATCTACGAAGTCGCAGCAAAGGAAATACCTTGTACTGAAACAATCAGAGTCACTCATGGAACCTATAACATTGGTGTCAGGGGTATGCATTTTGAAGCCTTATTTGATAAGGGTGGAAAAGGTCTTGTGTCTTATGTGTATGGTGGCAGGGAAATGATAAAGGCGATTCCAAAGCCGAATTTCTGGCGTGCGCCGACAGATAATGACAATGGTAATCAGATGCCATTGCGCTATGCACAATGGAAAATGGCAAGCATGTACCAGAGAACAAAAGCACCTGTTGTCAGCGAAAATGGTGACAAGAGCATTACTGTGACTTATACCTATGAACTTCCAACAACACCGGAGTCTTCCTGTGAGGTAGCCTATACGGTGACAGGAGATGGAAGGGTATGGACAACACTTTCCTATGAACCGCCGAAGGGTATACAGGATATGCCTGAGTTTGGCATGATATTTAAATTTGATGCAGATTATGAAAATCTTGCATGGTATGGACTTGGTCCGGCAGATACATACTGCGACCGTGAGAGAGGTGGCAGACTTGGTATCTTTCAGAATAAAGTAGCAGATAATCTGGCAGAGTATCTGGTTCCTCAGGAGTGTGGCAACCATACACATGTACGTGTTGCACGCATTACAGACAACAAAGGAAGAGGCATGGAATTTGGTGGAAAGGATTTAAGCTTTTCTGCACTGCCATATACACCACATGAGCTGGAAAATGCAATGCATGCCTATGAGCTTCCACCTATCTATTACACCGTTGTAAGGGTAGCGTTTATGCAGATGGGTGTAGCAGGAGATGACAGCTGGGGTTCCAGAACGCATGAAGAGTATTTGCTGGATGTAACAAAGAAATTAACATTATCATTTTATTTCAAGGGGATTTAATGATTACCCCAAAGATAAGGAGGAAGAACAGTGGATAAATTTGTAGTGAACATTATCCATCGTCCGGAGATGGTTCCGGAGTATTCTGCAACTGTCACAGGACAGGGAAAAGAGGAGGATATCGGAGATAAGGCGTTGCTTACAGAATCTCTTGATATTTTCAAGACACAGCAGAGATTGGCACATGAAAACGGTCTGAAGGTTACAATTCAGATGACCTATGCTTCTTTATTCAATGATGAAGCAGTTGAAATTGCAAAGCATGACCATGAAGTTTACGGTGATGAAATTGCACTTTCCTTATTGGGACTTCCTTGTGAAGAGTTCCGTGAGAAGTATAAGACAAAGGATTTCTGTATCTGGATGTTCTCTATGGAGGATAAGAAGGCTATCGTGAATGATGTTTTCGAGAAGTTCCATGACAGATTTGGCTTCTATCCTGAGTCAACAGGCTCTTATTACATGGATGCAGACCTTACCAACTATATTAAGGAAAAATATCCATCTGTTAAGTGTGCTGTTGCAACATGCTGGGAAGAAGGACCAAAGGCATATCATACCTGTAACAACTCATGGTATACCTTATTTGATGGCGGCCCATGGGCACCATGGATTCCTTCCAAGCAGAACACACATGCACCTGCAGCAAATGCAGCAGAGGACTCCGGTATCGTAGCAATTCCTCATTTATCAAGAGACCTTATTGCATGTTATGACGGAAATGGTTCCAACTTTGGTACACATCCACAGAACGTACTTCGTGGTATGATTTATGATACCAAGACATGGGAATATCCATATCTTTATAATTTAATTGACCAGTATAGAGATTTAGCAAAGTACAATAACGGATACTCTTACAATATGATGTTCGTTGGACCAGGCTGGATGAATAAGATGGGACGTTGGGAGCAACCATATGAGCTTCTTTATAAGTCATACAGCGATGGATGTAAGTATTACGGCGATCTGAAGAAGGAAGGCAAGCTTGTCGATATGACTATGTCTGAGTTTGCTGACTATTATAGAGAAAAGAAGGGTGTTAATGCAGGAAACTACAACGAGCCTGAATGTGCACCTTGGAGAGATATTCTTTATGGTTCAGACAAGCAGCTGTTCTGGTACTGCGATCCATATATGAGAGCCTGTGTAAATATGGACCAGGGTGGAGCTATTGTTGACCTTCGTCCTTATGTAGCTAAGCTTGAGTGGCCTGTAGGTATAGGCACAAAGCATGTACAGGATGCTTCTTATCCATTCCTGATTCAGGAGAAGTATCGTGCAGGTTACTTCACACATTATGCAGGAGCAGGTACTGTAAGAAGTGCAAAGCTTTCTTATAAGGGAGAAGAGGTTGACCTTTGCCTTTGCCCTACACACTGCCACTTCTCAGAGGAAGTAATCGATGGCAAGAAGACACGTATCTTAACACTTGATCCTGTAGAAATCCAGTTCCGTGATGTTACTGTGAAGCTTCAGACCAAGGAATACTTTGAGGAAGGTTCTTCCAACATTAAGATTGAAAGAAACATTCTTGAAATCAGTGATCCAACCGCTGAGATTACTTTGGATGAGTACATTACAGCATGTTATGGTACAACTGAGTATCCGGAGGATATGACAGGTATCGTTCTTGCCTGTGAAGGCGAAAATGGTAAAACAATTAATTATGAATATAAATGTCGTGATGCTAAGCTTGATGGAGCAACAGCAGTAAGTGCAGTAGTTCCGGCTATCCAGACAAAGGTTTCTCTGACACCGTCTGCCAAGGCTCTTGGATATATCGAAGAGGGATATGCATTTTCACCTATGTTCAAGCTTGGTTACAAGAAGACAATTTCAGATAAGGAGGTATTTGCAACATGGCTCAACTTGGAAAAGGCAAACTAAATTACAGATGTCCATCCTGCTTTATGCGAGACCTCGACATCGATATGTTCTATAATAAGGATACAGGAATCTATAGCTGTATCCGTTGCCAGTACAGAGGAACAGAAGCTGATGTACTTGAGAAAAACGAGATGGTAAGATTCCGTTATCTCGATAGGGCAAAGAGATTTACAAAGTTTGATTTTGATTAAAATGAAAAGGCAAATCGCATGTGCGGTTTGCCTTTTTTACATGGAATTTACAGTATTATGATAGCAGTTTTTACGAGGATCTCCTATTTTATTTAATGTGATTGAAAGAGAAGGTTAAAATAATATCTTGACTATAATGCTTATTAGCTGTATAACCATTATTACAGCAATAAAGGCAACGGAGTCTACAACAACGTTGCTTTTATGTGTTTTATAGGGTAGTGTTTCTGCCGGAGGAAGGAGCGGCAGTCATTATCTATGATAGGAGGAGTATAAGAAATGAGAAGAAGTGGACGCAAGTTCATTGCAGGCCTGTTGGCTGCTGTTATGGTAGCAAGCTCTGCGTTTAGTAGCGTAACAACGGTGCATGCAGAAGAAACGATGGCAGAACAGTCTCTGGCTGTGGATGTTGATCTGCAGGAGCAGGGCGAGGAGAAAAACTCTGCGGAGTCAGGCACAGGAGCAGAGAGTGAAGAAACACAGAGCGGGGAAGAGAAGGATTCAGAGCAGGAATCTCCGTCGGAAGAACAAGGCTTATCACAGGAGCATAATCTGATGAAAGAATCTTCTGAGGAGGATTCAGCGGAGGACGAGTCTCTGATAACGCTGCTGGAAGAAGATGCTAAAGAAGATGCTACAAAAGAAGAGCAGACATCAGAAGCACAGGAAGAAAGGCAGTGTGCAGAAGTTACGGCTTCTGTTGAACCCGGAACAGTAGATAAGGGTACTAAAGTAGCATTATCCACAGCAACAAAAGGTGCTGTGATTAAATATAATACAGACGGTTCCGATAACTACACCTCCTATAAAGGAGAACTTGAAATTACTGAAGATGTTACCATCTATGCGATTGCAATGATGGAGGATATGAGTCTTGAGGATAGTAAAGTATGTAGTTTTGCTTATCAGGTAAAGCAGGAAGAATCTTCAGAAATCTCCTCTGTGGCTGATGCAAGAAAGGCATCAGAGAATACAGAGCTTACCGTGAAAGGTATCGTTACCTTTATTGATGGCAAGAATGTTTATCTGCAGGATGCGACAGCAGGTCTTGATGCACATTATTCTAAGGCACAGAAAGATATTGCAGTTGGTGATACCCTGACCGTAAAGGGTATCAAAACTGCTTATAATGGTCTGGAAGAACTGAAAAATGCAGAGACTGTAGAATTAGAGAAAGCTGAAGGTGAAACAGTACTCCCTTCCAAGACAATTTCTTTAAAGGAATTACTGGATGACTATGAAACAGGAGATTATGAGGCCACCAGAGTATATCTGGAGAATCTGACTGTTGGTACCATTGATTCTAAGAATACACAGCTTACAGATGCAGATGGTAACAGTATTAATATTTTTAAAATACCATCTGATGTTACCTGTAAGGTAGGAGATACCATCAACCTGTATGCGATTGTTGGGGATTTTAATGGCTATCAGCTCCGTGTCGCTTCAGCTGATGACATCACAGTAACAAAAGCAGCAGGCGAACAGGAAGAAGAGGAGACACTTTATGACCCTGTAAGTGACGAACTGATTGCTTCTGTAGAAGGTGCTGTTAATGTAAAAGAAGCGGCAGCAGCAACTTCCGGTGAAATCACAGTTGTCGGACAGGTCGTATATGCGTATGCTTCCAAGGCTGGCGGTGATCTGAATAACATTGTTCTGGAAGATGTCATTGACAATGAGATATACGGTTATCTCGTTTTTGATAAGTCATATGCTAACTATGACAAGTTTGTGACAGGTGATATCGTAGCAGTAACCGGTACAGCTTCCGTGTATAATGGTGTACCTGAAATTACGCTGTCGGGTGCTCCTGTGGTTCTCAAGACAGATGCAGAGCCAATAGAAGCACAGAAAGTAACCACAGCACAGCTTGGTGCAGATTATTTATCTGAGTATGTCTGCATGGAAGACGTAACACTTGGGGCTTATAAGGAAACAGGCAGTACTACCATTACGGATGCTGCAGGCAGTGCAGTGATTTTTAAAGGTGCAGCATATCCTGATGGCGTAACGGAAGGAAGCGTAGTAGATGTATATGCAGCATGCTCTGCATACAAGACAAGTTATCAGTTAAGAAATGGTGTAAGTGCAGATTACAAGGTAAAGGGTGCACAGGAAGAAGAAAAATACGAAATTGATGATTCCATTGAACTGACAGCAGCTTCCTTTGCAGGTACACTTAAGACAGAGGATACCTTTGTGTATGGTGACTTATATGAGGAAAATGATTTTCTGAATAAGGATGCCAAATTAACGCTCTCTAATGGAAAGGTGCCTTTTGTAACAGATACCAGTACAGGCAGCAAGGGACTTCTGGAGAATGAATATTATCTGCTTGAACTGAATGGTAAACTGTATGCAAATCTGGACTTATCCTTCCGTATGAGAGGTTCTAAGACAGGAGCAAGGGATTTTGCAGTTGAGTACAGTAAGGATGGAGAAAACTTTACTACAGCAGGAAGTGGTGTATTAAAAGCAAGTTACACGGATTATGCATCTGGAGGAACACCTGTTGAGGTAGAGAAGGAAATTAAGGACGGTGCCTTTTCATTAGTAGCAGATGGTACATTCCATGATATCAGTGTTTCCTTACCGCAGGATGCTAACAACGTAGAGAAGCTTTATGTACGTGTAAGAGTTGCAAGTCCGACTTCTATTAAAGGTGATACCATTGGTAGTGGTGGAACGAACTATTTTAATGAAATTACAGTAAAAGCCAATCCTATTAATTCAAGCAAGGCATGCAAGCTGGTTACAGTATCTCCGGAAGAAGGAGAGGCAGCACAGAATCAGCAGCTGACCTTAACAACAGATACAGAGGGAGCGACCATTTACTATGCCTTTAAGGGTGAGAGCGAATTTAAGGTTTATAATGCTGACTCCAAGCCGGTATTGAAGGAGCTTCCTACAGCAATTACTGTATATGCTGCAAAGGACGGATTGGATAATAGCCTTAAGGTAATCTACCGATTTACACAGGCTAAGGTAGATACCGTAAAAGCATCTCCGAATGGTGGTGCTGTTGCATTACACAGTAAAGTAAAGCTGACCTGCGATACAGAAGGTGCAACAATCCTTTATGCAGTAAAAGATGCAGAGGAGGACGTTGTTACAGAAGATACAGCTAAGCAGGATGATGCAGGAGAAGTAACAACAAAGACAGAAGAAGATTCTTCTAAAGAGGAAGTATACGACTGGAAGATTTATACAGAACCACTTTCTCTGGACAAGCTGCCATGCACGATTGTCATAAAAGCCACAAAAGACGGATATCAGGAAAGTGCTGTTAAAACGTTAAGCTTTACAGAAAGAGCAAACGAGAAATATAATATTTATTTTGGACAGCTTCATGCGCACACCAGCTATTCTGACGGTGCAGGTACATGTGAAGAAGCATTTAAGTATGCACAGGATGTTGACAATCTTGATTTCCTTGCAGTAACAGACCACTCCAATTCTTTTGATAATGCAGATAATGCAAGCATTAAGGATGGTTCCGTCAGCAGCGAATGGACAGAAGGACATGAGCTGGCAAAGAAGTATACAACAGATGATTTTGTAGGAATCTATGGTTATGAGATGACCTGGTCTAATGGTCTTGGTCATATGAATACCTTTAACACAGATGGTTTCCAGAGCCGTACACAGACAGAGTATAAGACGTATTCAACAGCATTACAGAATTACTATGCAACACTGGCAACTGCGCCTGACTCCATCTGCCAGTTTAACCATCCGGGTACAACCTTCGGTGACTTCAGCGATTTTGCATATTATTCTGAGACAAATGACGCATTGATCACTATGGTTGAGGTAGGTAACGGTGAAGGTGCAATAGGAAGCTCAGGCTACTTCCCTTCCTATGAGTATTATACAAGAGCATTGGATAAGGGATGGCATGTAGCTCCTACCAATAATCAGGATAACCATAAGGGAAGATGGGGTGATGCGAATACAGCACGAAGCGTTGTTTTAGCTGATTCCCTGACAGAAGAAAGCATCTATGATGCAATGAGAAACTATCGTATCTATGCAACAGAGGATAATGATTTAAGTATTTATTACACACTGGATTCCTATATTATGGGTACCTCCCTGGACAAGGATTTAGTAGGTGATGAGGTTACACTTAAGGTTGATTTGACAGATCCTACAGATAGCAGGATTGGTAAAGTTGAAGTTATCGTAAACGGTGGTTTAAGTATTGCCAATAAGTCAGTAAGCGGCAATGAAGAGACAGTTACTTTTCAGGTTCCGTCAAGCTATTCTTATTACTATATTAAAGTTACAGAAGCAGATGGAGATATTGCAGTAACAGCACCTGTATGGGTAGGTGAAGTGGAAGCTGCAGGAATTAATGCCATTTCTACTGAGGAAGCACTTCCTGTAGCAGGTGAGGCACTGGATGTTACATTAGATCTGTATAATAATGAGCAGACTGCCATGAATATCCGGTCAATCGAGTTTTCTCTAGATGGTAAGACAGTAAAGAGTGTTGACCTGGATAAAGAAGGATTAACTTCTGTAGCTTCTGAAAGCACAGCTGAATATACTTTTAGCTATACTCATAACAAGGTTGGAGCCATGGAAATGGGTGTAACCGTTAAGGCAGATTTAAATGGTGTTGAGAAAGTATATAAGGATGTATTAAAGCTTACTTATGTGGATAATAGCATGGTATCTCATGTGATCATTGACGGTACACATTTTAATGATTATGTAACAGGTTACTATGGCGGCAATATGAACAGCTTCGTAGGAATCTGTGCAGATAAAAATATAAAAGCTAAGATTGTAACGGATAAGATTACAAAGGAAATGCTGGATGAGGCATCCCTGCTTATCGTATCTGCTCCAGCTAAGAAGAACGGCACAGCAAACGCAGGAGATTATGTGGTGTCACATTATGAGGATTCCTTCATTGAATTGGTTAAGGATTATGTAGCAAATGGCGGCAGTGTGATTGTATGTGGTATTGCTGACTATCAGGACAGTACCAGCTGCCAGACATCAACAGAGACGAATAAGCTTCTTGAAGCAATCGGTTCTACGATTCGTATGAACAGTGATGAAGCATATGACAAGGATAATAACGGTGGACAGGCATACAGACTGTATTATACCAACGTAAATGAAGATAGTGCTTATCTGGATGGTTTCAGGAATGGACAGACATATTCCGCATACAGCGGCTGTACAGTAGATATTACTGGTGCTACAAAGGAGACAAACAGTGTATATCCTGCGCAGTGGCTTGTAAAAGGCTTTGATACTACTTATTCTATTGACTGCAAGACAGATGCAGGACAGAGTACCGGTATTGCAAATGATGATGCCGAAGCTTATGTAGAAAAAGGCAAGGTAGTAGCACTTGCTTCCCAGAAGACAAAATTTGGAGGGGAAATCTTTGTAGCAGGTTCTGTATTTATGTCAGATTTCGAAGTAGATGCTGAGATTGACAACAACGATTCTCTTCCTTATGCAAATTACACAATTATTAACAACATTCTCGAAGGCAGGAAAGTAGAACTGGAGGCAACCGATATTGCTACAGTTCGTAAAGCTGAGCCTGGAGACGTATTCGCCATTGAAGGCTATGTGGCTAATGGTACAGAGAATGAAGATACAACTTTCTTTGATACGATTTATGTACAGGATAAGACTGGAGGAATTACCGTATTCCCGTTTGCAACAGCAGGACTTAAGAAAGGTACTAAGATCCGTGTGGTAGGTTATGTTGACCAGTATCAGGGTGATAAAGAATTACAGCTTGTAAGCTATTCTGTTCTGGATGATCAGAATCTGGTTCCGGTCATGCCTACACAGATGTCAGTTACAGATTCTATGGATTATGACAAGAATGGCGGTAAGCTGATTCAGGTAACAGGTACCGTAAGTAAGGTAGAGAAGGATGGTGACGCTGTATCTGAGTTCTGGCTTACAGATGACAATGGCAATCAGGCAGCTATCTTCATTGACGGCTATATTACATCCGGAACAGCAGGTGCGAACACACTTGGTACTTTTGTAGAAAAAGGTAAAAAGATAACAGCTGTAGGATTCCTGTATAAACATCCGGAAGGGGACAGTGACGAATCCGTTCCCGTATTGCGTGTACGTGACTGTGATGAAATCAGACTGGAGGAAGAAAGCAACACTTCAGAAGGAAACAGTAATTCATCAGGTAATGACACTACAGAAAGCAGTAGTACAGCAGGTACATTATCGACCAATACAGCTAAGGCATTGACTAGAATTGACCGGCAGCAGATCCCGCTTGCAGAATACGTTACAGAAACAGGTCTTCCTTATGTGGATGTTGCACTTAACCAGTCAAAGGGAAAACTTAAGTTAGAACTTCTTCAGAAATATTATGGACGCAATTTGTACCTGATGGCGCATCTTGGAAACGGAGTCGGCTTTAGTATTTTAGCATCCGATATTCAGGATGTTCAGACAGAGTATGACTTTGATTCTAAGTTAACACAGCTTCCTGACGAGCAGGGCGGCTTCAAGGTATTCTATATGCAGCCTGTTAATGCATTGAAACTACCTTATACAGTAGGTATTCATATGAATCTTGGTATAGAATACGCAGGTAAAAAAGCTTATCTGTTTACAAAGAGTTCTATAACAGGCAGTTTTGAACTTGTCAACATAGCAACAGTAAGTGAGATTGGTAACGTGGCAGTTCAGACAAATGAATTGACAGATATTCTTGTTCTGATTGCACAATAGCTTCCGATTTACTAAAATATAGAAGATGGCGTGGTATTAGTAAATGCCACGCTTTTTCTATATTGTTTTGTACATGAGTGAGGAAAGGCGATTTTATGAAGATGAATCGAAGTAATTTAGTAAAAGGCATTTTGTGTATTGTCAGTCTGTTGCTGTTTGCGGGAATTCTGTATTATGCTAATTATGACAGACCAAGATATACTATTACAGAGGATTCCGGTACAGAATATGAGAATGCGAGAGTACGTAAGATTCTCGAGGACAATACGGTAATAGATGAAAGTAATGAAAATATTGTACGGGGAAGCATGAAGCTGCAGATAGAGATACTAAGTGGGAGATATAAAGGTGATATTGTAACGACTACGAATTACTTTGGTGCAGTTAATAATGTGATTGTAGGTGTAGGAGACAAACTGACAGTTCGTATTGATACAACAGATGTGGGAAAATATCAGGTTAATATTTATAACTACCATAGAACCTATATCATTATTGGTATGATGGGTCTGTTTCTGTTTACATTGATATTGATAGGTGGAAAGCAGGGAATTAAGGCAGTCGTGGGTCTTATTTTCACGATTCTGTGTATTGTATTTGTTTTGATACCTTTTTGCTTAAAGGGCTATTCTCCGGTTCCTGTCACCTGCCTTGTGATATTGATTACGAATATTGCCTGTTATGCACTTATCGGGGGGGTGCAGACTAAGACTGTGACTGCATGTGCCGGAAGCATGTGCGGTGTGCTGATTGCGGCAATACTTGCATATATCGCAGAGAAGCTTACAGGAATCACAACCTTTCAGATGGACGAAGCAGAGGCGCTTTTATTGCTCAAGGCAGAGCATCCTTTGAAAATGAGGGGACTTTTTATCAGTGGGATACTAATTGCTTCGATGGGAGCAGTTATGGATATTGCCATGTCAATTGCATCAGCCATGGAAGAACTTCATATACATAAGCCGGAGCTGTCTTTTAAAGAGCTGTTTCGTTCCGGTATGAATATTGGTAAGGATGCGATGGGAACTATGGCTAATACATTAGTGCTGGCTTTTGCCGGAACATCACTGAATATGATGATTCTGATCTATTCCTACGGAGTGAGTTTTATTCAATTAATGAATACTGATTTTGTTGCAATTGAGGTGATTCGCGCAGTAGCAGGCAGCATGGGAATTGTATTAACGGTACCTTTTGTTGCAGCAATCAGTGCAGCAGCATATCATCAAAAGATATAATCTTTTCTATACGAATTGGAAAAAAAGGTGTATACTGAAAAAATCAAAGGATAAGAAATAGGAAGTACAGTATGAACAAAAGATATATCAATTTGATTATGGCAAGTATACCAGCCATTCTTGTATGCGGAATGGTGATTTCTTCTGTGAATGTGCAGGAATCAGGTGGACAGAAAGATGAGATAGACGAGGAACAGATAACACAGACGGAGAATACAGCAGATGAAGAAATAAAGCTTACAGCAGGCTTTGCAGAAATTTTAGAGGAGATAGAACTGGAAGATGCCGGAATACAGGCAAGAAGCATCGACGATACAGAAGAGAGTGAATACAGTAATTTTGCGATTGCAAATGTGACAAATTACGTGAATGTCAGAAGTACGCCGGACACTAATGGAGAAATTGTTGGAAAGATGTACGATAATTCGGTAGCACAGATTCTTTCTGTCGTCGGAGAAGGCGATGATGAGTGGTTTCAGGTTATTTCAGGAAGTGTAGAAGGCTACATTAAGTCGGAGTACTTTATTTATGGTGATGAAGCTGCTGCAGTTATTGATGATTATGTTACAAAATATGTAGTAGTAAAAGCCGACAGATTAAATGTCAGGGAAGAGCCGGATATTAATGCAAAACGAATCGGATACATGGATAATGGAGAGAAAGGTAAGCTTCTGGAATTCGGCGAAGATTGGATGAAGGTGTTGTATGCAGAGGGAAAAGAAGGATATGTTGCAACGCCGTATGTTGTCATTGAAGAAGAATTTGTCTATGCAAAATCCATAGAGGAAGAGCAGAAGGAATTAGAAGCACAGCTATTGCTTGCACAAAGAGCACAGGAATCGGAGGAGGCAGCCCCTGAAAATACAACGATACAGGTAACACCGCCGCCTACTGACTATTCGAATGTTTCGGAACTTCGTTCTGCTATTGTAAATTATGCGATGCAGTATTTAGGAAACCGTTATATCTCAGGAGGACAAAGCCTTGCGGGAGGAACAGACTGTTCCGGATTTACCTGTTACACGTATGCTGCTTTTGGCTATTCCTTAAGCCGTACTCCACAAGGACAATGGGGCTCCAACGGCAGAAAGGTTTCCGTAGAGGAAGCACAGCCGGGTGATATTGTATGTTATGCAGCAGGCGGCGGAAAGTGTACACACGTAGGTATTTATATTGGTAACGGACAGATTATTCATTCAGCTAATTCAAGAAAAGGCGTTATCATTAGTAACATTTACTATGATAACACCTTTGTCGGAATCAAGAATGTAATTGACTAATCACCAAGAGCTTTGCTGGCAGGAATGACCCAGTCACCAAGAATCTCCTGACTCCAGGTCGTTAAGTCATCCAGGTGGAAGGAAATACCACCATAATTGATAATGCCATGACTTGTGGCAAGCTCCTCGGTATAATTTTCTAATAAATAGATATTTTTAATACGGACAGGTCCGCTTGAATAGTGGCAGACCAGAGGAATCGCACCGGTATCTTCCAGGGAAAGGGAGATACCGTTTTCTGTTACATGAAAGGTAATCCACGCCATGGCCTCTAACATGCTTGGTCCGTTTTTCTGGGTTGATACATAGTTGCCAAGGGAATAATAACAAAGAGCAGTGTTGCCATTATCAGCTTCAATCAGTTCAACCGGTTCCACAACATGTGGGTGTGTACCAATAATAACATCGGCACCGGCCTCTGTCATTTGCAGTGCAAAGGTTTCCTGATAGCCGGAAGGTGTTGTAGCATATTCCGTTCCCCAATGTGGGCAGACAATCACAATATCGGCTATTTCTTCTGCTTTTTTGATATCTTCAAGGACTTGAGGATTAAGAGTGGTAAAATCAATAGCCTTTGTTTCCTCATTGACATCACATAATATATTCATACGGCTTGCCAGATTATCCGGAGCAGTACCGTAATTTGGACCATAAGTATAGTTCAGGATAGCAAAAGTCTTATCCTTTATGGTGAGTACCGGAATCTCAGGAGAGTCGGCAGGCTCGTGAATGCCTGTAAGCAGGACTTCCGGATGAGTCTGCCAGAAGGAAACGCAGCTGTCAATACCGTTAATTCCCTGATCGGCAGAGTGGTTTGATGCATGCAATACGACATTAAAGCCTGCTTCTGCAATGGCATCACCAACCTCTGTAGGAGAGTTAAAAAGGGGATAACCCGAAAAACCAAGGTTATTGCCGGCTAAAGGAGTCTCCTGATTGATGATCTTAATGTCTGCTTTCTCCAGAAAGTCGGAAATGCCTTCAAATAAGAAGGAATAGTTTAAGCTTCCATCATTTTGCTTACCGGTATAAACAACGCCCATATGAATCAGATTGTCACCAAGTGCCATAAGATGGATGTCATATTCCTCAAAAGCAGGCTCTGTTGATATGGGTTCAGAAGGTTGTAGTTCTTCCCAGGATTCTATCATGGCGGTCTCAGAAGGGGCTTCTGCGGTAAGGGGAACGAAGGTTGCATCTCCTGTTGCAGAATTCATATCAACAAGCTCTGTGCTGACAGAAGCTGTCTTACCGCAACCATATAGCATGATAAATAGGGAAAGTAATAAAAATAATAATCTTTTTCTCTTATGCATTTTCATGTCTTCTTTCGTTTATTTTAAAATAAGTATTATATTTCAAATTTATTATAAATGGATAACAGGTATTGCACAATGATTTTTTATGTGATAGGAAATTGCTGTAACCACATTGCCTGTAAGTGTTATACTAGTGTATAATCTATATGAATTTAATATTCCACAGGAAAAATGAAATTAAGTGAGGAAAATGGGAGGAAAGCGTAATGCTGGAAAAGAATGTTGTGTTAGATGGGAAACGTATTTTAGTGACCGGAGCAGCCGGTTTTATTGGTTCTAATCTGACAATGGAATTGTTAAAAAGCGTCAATGAGGTTCAAATCATCGGTATTGACAACATGAATGATTATTATGATGTTTCTTTAAAGGAGTTCCGTTTAAAGCAGATAGAAGAACTGACAAAGGAAGTAACGGGAAGCTTTACCTTTATTAAGGGAAATATTGCAGATAAAGAAACAATTACAAAGCTGTTTGATCAATATAAACCACAGATTGTTGTAAATCTTGCGGCACAGGCGGGTGTACGTTACAGTATTGAGAATCCGGATGCATATATTGAGTCTAATCTGATCGGTTTCTACAATATTTTAGAGGCATGCCGTCATAGCTATGATCATGGAGAAAAAGGTGTAGAACATCTGGTATATGCAAGCTCTTCATCTGTTTACGGAAGCAATAAGAAGATTCCATATGCAACAGAGGATAAGGTAGATAACCCGGTTTCTTTGTATGCAGCAACGAAGAAGTCAAACGAACTTTTAGCACATGCCTATTCCAAGCTTTATGGTATTCCATCTACGGGCTTACGGTTCTTTACGGTGTATGGACCGGCAGGAAGACCTGATATGGCATATTTCGGATTTACGAATAAGCTGGTAAAGAATGAAATAATTAAAATCTTTAATTATGGAAACTGTAAGAGAGATTTCACTTATATCGATGATATTGTAACGGGTGTGAAAGCCGTTATGCAGTGTAGTCCGCTTCCAAATGAAGATGGTGTGAAATACATGGTCTATAATATTGGAAATAATCAGCCGGAAAATCTGTTGGATTTTGTTGATATCCTGCAGGATGAACTTAAGAAGGCAGAGGTATTGCCAAAAGATTATGATTTTGAAGCACATAAGGAGCTGGTCGGCATGCAGCCCGGAGATGTAGAGATTACCTATGCGGACGTAACACAGCTTCAGAAGGACTTCGGCTTTAAACCTTCTACAAGCTTAAGAGAAGGACTCCATGCCTTTGCAAAATGGTATAAGGAATTTTACGGCTAAACTAAAATAAGAAAAGGGAGAGCATACGCATGAAATTTTTTCATTTATCGGATCTGCATATTGGAAAGCATCTGCATTTGTATAATCTGGCTGAGGATCAGAGGTATATTTTGGCGCAGATTGTAGAAAAGGCAAAGGAGTACAGACCGGATGCGATTGTGATTGCAGGAGATATTTATGACAAGTCAGTTCCGTCAGGAGAGGCATATCAGCTTTTTGATGGATTTCTAAACAGCCTTGCAGATATTACTCCGGCGATACCGGTATTTCTGATAGCAGGAAATCATGATAGTCAGGAACGCCTGCAGTATGCTTCTTCTTTTTTAGAGCGCCACAAAATCTATATTGCAGCAAAACCACCGCAGGAAGAGGAGGAGCATCTGAAAAAGGTTACGCTCACAGATTCTTATGGTGAAGTAGACTTTTATCTGTTTCCTTTTATAAAGCCGGGGTATGTAAGGCATCTCTTCCCGCAGGATGAGCTTACAAATTATGAACAGGTCTATGAGAAGATGTTGGAACGGGAGGCAATTGATGTTAGCCGGAGAAATGTATTGATTGCCCATCAGTTTTTCGTGAATCAGGGCCAGAAGCCACAAGTCTGTGACTCCGAGCAGATGAATATCAATGTTGGCGGTTTGGATTCCATTGACATTCGTGTCATTTCTGATTTTGATTATGTGGCGGCAGGACATATCCATGGTCCGCAGTCCCTGGGAAATGGCAGAGTGCGTTATTGTGGAACACCATTAAAATATTCTGTGAGTGAGGAGCATCATAACAAGTCTATTACGCTTGTTACTTTGAAGGAAAAGGGACAGGAACCGGCAATCGAGACGATTCCACTTACAGCATTACATGATGTAAGAAGGATAAAAGGAAAACTTGAAGAACTGCTTGAGAAAAAAGAAGATACTTTCCGTGAGGACTATATCAGTGTTATTCTCACTGATGAGAAGGAGCTGTATCGGCCAAAGGATGTTTTAAGTGAGGTCTATCCACATATCCTGGAGATAACGGTAGACAATAGCAGAACGAGGAATATCTATGCAGGTTTACAGGGAGAAAACATGGATGCAGAGAAAGGAATGGAGAAGCTGCAAAGCCCCATAGAGGCATTCAGGGAATTTTATCAGTTGATGCAGCAGCAACCTCTATCGGAGTCAGAGGAAACAGTGATTGCAGAAATTCTTGACGAAATGGGGGGAGAAGCTGAATGAAACCGCAAAAGCTTATTATGTCAGCATTTGGTTCCTATGCAGGGGAAGTGGTGATAGACTTCTCAAACATAAGTCATGGAATCTTTTTGATTACAGGTGATACGGGCTCAGGGAAAACAACGATATTTGATGCTATCTGCTATGCGTTGTATGACAGGACAAGCGGAGGAGCAAGAGAGGCTTCTGATATGCGCAGTCAGTACGCAGGTGCTGATACACCTACCTTTGTAGAGTACACCTTTACTTATGGTGAAGAGATTTATGTAATTAAGAGAAATCCAAAATACAGCCGTTTAAGCAAGCGTAAGGACAAGGATGGTAATTATAAGGAAACCGTGGAACAGCCGGGTGTAGAGCTTACCATGCCGGATGGAAAGGTCTTTGCGGGAAAGCTCAAGGAAACAAATGAGAAAATCATGGAAATCATTGGGCTTGATGCAGATCAGTTCACACAGATTGCCATGATCGCACAAGGTGAGTTTATGAAGCTCTTACAAGCCTCATCCAATAAGCGAAAGGAAATCTTTGCTAAGATATTCGATACGAAGATATACTGGCAGCTACAGGAAGAGCTTCGAAGGAGAACAAAGAGTATATTTGGAGAGCTGGAGGATAATAGAAAGTTTTGTGAGCAGGAGCTTGGCAGCATTCGTGTGAATCCTTTGATGCAGGAACAGGAGGAAGAGCCTGATTTTTCCTTTTTAGAACATGATATGGATGGAATTCTCCGGAAACTGTGTGAGCTTCTTGAAGTAGGCAGAAAAAGAGAGCTGGAACAAAAGGACAGGCTTGAAAAATGGCAGAAACAAATAGATGAAAAAAGCAGCAGACTTGTAGAGGCAAAACAAATAAATGAACTGTTCGATCATCTGGAAGAAGCACAGGAAGAAAAGCAAAGACTGGAAGCCTTACGTGAGGAAATGGCAGCTAAGGAAACCAGTCTGGAGCAGGCAAAAAAGGCAGCAGTCGTGAAAATGGAAGAAGACAAATATCAGGCAGGTATTATTTTACGACAGGAGTGTCAGAAACGTCTGGCTTCTTATAGAAATACGATGGAAGCTCTCATAAGAGATATTCAGGAACTGGAGGAAAGTAAAAATCTTGTACAGCAGATAAGGCTGGAGAAGGAGCCGGAATACCAGCAGCAGATTCATCGTATCAAAGATTCACTTCCTCTTTATGAACAGGCACAGGAGCTGGAGAAGGAGCTGAAAGCTATTGAAAAACAGCTTCGGATTTTCGAAAAGGATGCAGCCTTAAAGCAGGAGCTTTTAAGCCAGGCGCAGGCAGAATTAATTCAAAAACACGAAAAGGCTGTAGAAGCAATGCACTTCTATCAGCAGGCAAATGATTCCTTTATCGCGGAGCAGGCAGGAATTATGGCAGCAGCTTTACGGGAAAATATGCCTTGTCCTGTATGTGGTTCGACCTCTCATCCACATAAAGCAGAATTGTCTGAGAGTGCTGTTACACAGCAGCAGGTAAATGAGACAAAGAAAATTTGGCAGAAGGCAGAAGAGGAAGAAAGACTTTGTAGTGATCAGATTACACAATTGAGGGAAGAAGTGCAGGCTGTCAGAATGGCACAGCAGGAGAAAGCTGCCGGTTTGGAGAACACAAAGAAACAGTATGCGCAGCTTCGACAACAACTGGTATTTGCAAGTAAGCAGGAGGCACAAAGAGAGCTTAATGCAATCGAAGTAAGCCTGCAGGAAATCATAAATGCTGTAGACATGGCAGAAGTAAAATGGCAAAAGGCAACACAGGAGAAAGCGACGTTTTCCGGTAAAATCGATGCTGAAGAAGAACAGGAGAAACGCTTGATACAGGAGGAAGCAGAACTTTTGAAGTCCTTTGAAAAAGAATTGGTTCAGCAAGGCTTTTCTTCCAGGGAAGCTTTTCAGGCTGCTATCTGCGAGGATGCACAGATAAAAGCATTGGAACAGCAAAAGTCCTCATATCATGACAGATGTGTCAGAAATGAAGAAGCTGTTCTTCAGCTTGAGAAGCAAACAGCGAAAAAAGAGCGTATGGATACAAAAACCCTTTCGGAAGAGATTCTTCGATTACAGCAGGAACGAAAGCAATATGAAACAGAAAATAAGGAACTTTATGGCATTAATCAAAGAAATGAGGAGGCATATGTTAAGCTGAAAAAAGCTTTTACCAAGCGAGAAGAACTAAAGCAGCAGTATCAGCTTTATAGCAGCCTGGATAAGACTGCGAACGGTAATCTTTCAGGAACGGCAAAGCTTGATTTCCAGACTTATATTCAGCGTCGCTTCTTTGAAATGATTATCAAAGAAGCAAATAAACGCCTGATTCATATGACCTCAAATCAGTTTATTTTACAATGCAGAAGCATTGATAAACTGAGTAGCCAGGGAGCAGTAGGACTTGATCTTGATGTATATAGCCTTGTGAATGACAGAACAAGAGATGTTAAGACCTTATCCGGTGGTGAATCCTTTATGGCAGCACTTGCCATGGCACTAGGCATGTCGGATGTGATTCAGAATACAGCCGGAAGAGTGAAAATTGATACCATGTTCGTGGACGAAGGCTTTGGCTCGCTGGATGATGAAGCAAGAGGAGAGGCCATTAGAATTTTGCAGGAGCTTGCAGGAAACAGAAGACTTGTGGGCATCATTTCCCATGTGACAGAGCTGAAGGAGCAGATTGACTGCAAGCTCATGGTTACAAAAGATGAGCTTGGAAGCAAGGTAGAATGGGTACAGGCGTGATATTGCAAAATATGTGCACTCTTTTTCTTGACAAAAAGAAAAATCAGAGTGTGATAGAACTATAAATATTGTTGTTTGGACGAAGGCGTTCTGCTTATGCAGAGCGCCTTTTTACAGTATATATTTAGAAAGGTCGGTGGTAGATATGTATAAAGAGGATCTATTAGAAAACACGGAAAATGTGAACAGGCTGCTTGCCAGATATGGCATAAAATTTGGAATTTACAAGAATAATGAGTTTAAGGAGCAGTTATTCCCTTTTGATGCCATTTCAAGAGTGGTTCAGAAGGACGAATTCTCATATCTGGAGCGAGGGTTAAAGCAAAGAGTGGTTGCTTTGAATATGTTCATGTATGATATCTACCATGATAAAAAGATTGTTAAGGACAAGTTCATTCTTGTAGAAGAAGCAGTCCAAAGACCTTTCGTGATAACCAGCTTGAGGATAACCGTAATTATGCAAAGCTGTTAAGGCAGACCATGGATCATGTTAATGTAGAGGGGCATACCGTAATTCTCACTCCGGGAAGATACAATGCGGCATATTTTGAACATTCTTATCTTGCGGAAAAGACAGGAGCACATCTTGTAAATGGAAATGAACTGATGGTAGAGGATGATAAGCTGTACTATGTGGATTATAAAGGCCATAAGGAAAGAATTGGAGCAGTTTACCGCAGAATTTCAGATGAATATCTGGATCCTATGAACTTTAATCCGGAGTCAGTTATTGGAATCCCTCATATTTTTGATGTATACCGTAAGGGTAATGTTGCACTGTTGAATGAACCCGGAAACGGCATAGCAGATGATAAAGGAATTTATTATTTCGTTCCTAAAATGATACGTTACTATCTGAATGAGGAACCGATTCTGTCGAATGCGCCGACATATCTGCCATTTTACAAGGAGGATATGGACTTTGTTTTGAATCATTTTGATGATCTCGTATTAAAGGATGTTGCGGAAGCAGGAGGATATGGTGTAGTCTTTGGCAGTAGCATGACCAATCTTTGATTGGAAGACTCTTAAAGCAATGCGATGAACAGGAAGGAACATTATGAATAAAACAGTTGTATATGAATTGAACGCATTGTACAGAGATGCGATGCGGATTACAGGATATGAATTTGGCGAGGGCGAAAAGGCAGTCTGTGTAGTAGGCAGTATGCGGGGAAATGAAATCCAGCAGCTTTATACTTGCGGTCTGTTGATTCAAAAGTTAAAGGAGCTTGAGGAAAAGGGAGCACTCGTTCCAAAGAAAAAGATATTAGTCATCCCTTGTCTGAATTCTTATTCCATGAATATCGGAAAGCGATTCTGGCCAACGGATAACATAGATATCAACAGAATGTTTCCGGGGTATGATGCCGGAGAGACGACACAAAGAATCGCAGCAGGTGTTTTTGAAGAAATCAAGGACTATGAATATGGAATTCAGTTTGCATCCTTCTATATGCCGGGTTATTTTTTGCCACATATCAGAATGATGCAGACAGGCTTTGAGGATATAGAAACCGCAAAGGAATTTGGTTTCCCTTTTGTTGTGACAAGACGGCCAAGACCTTTTGATACAACAACCTTGAATTACAATTGGCAGATATGGGAAACAAAAGCATTCAGCGTATATACAACATCTACGGAAGAAATTGATAAAAAGAGTGCATCGGATGCTGTCATGGGAATTATAAGAATGTTCCATCAAAGGAATATCCTAAAAGAAGAGCCAGAGTATGATGCAGAAGAGGCGTCTGTGGTGTTAAGTGATGATAATCTGGTAACAGTAAGATGCAGGGAGGCAGGAATCTATACCAATAAAGTCGCAGTAGGAGAAAAGGTAACACAAGGACAGCTTTTGGCAGAAGTCACAGATTCTTTTGAAGGAGCAATCAAGGAAAGTCTTCTGGCACCAACAGATGGAACCATCTTCTTTCTCCATAATGCGCCTCTTGTTTATGCGAATACAGCAGTGATGAAAATTGTTCATAAGGTGGATTAATTATAAAATTAGTTATAAAACCCCATCTGCGTCAATATATTAAGATAAAGACGTAGGTGGGGATTTTTATGCGTATCTGGGATGATGTGATATATGAAATTAAAGAGAGGAATTTAAAAGGGAAAATCGTAACAATGGCAGCGACACTTCTGGTACTGACAGGAGTAATTGGTGTAAAGCAGGCTGTCCCGACAAGCTCCACAGTAGGGAACAGGGAGCTTCCAATCTATTGTGTGGAAACGGATGAGAAGAAGATTGCCCTGACCTTCGACGCCGCTTGGGGCAATGAAGATACGAAGCAAATCATGGAAATACTCAGGAAGCATAATATAAAAGTAACCTTCTTCATGACAGGTGGCTGGGTAGAGAAATATCCCGATGATGTGAAAATGATACTTGCTGAAGGACATGACCTTGGAAATCACAGCGAGAACCATAAGAACATGAGCCAGATTTCTGACAGTGAAAAGGAGTCAGAGCTGATGAAGGTACATGAGAAGGTAAAGAACCTGACAGGCTATGAAATGTCCTTATTCAGACCGCCGTATGGTGACTATAATAATGCAGTTGTAAAAACAGCAAAGAAGTGTGGCTATTATACCATTCAATGGGATGTGGATTCTCTTGATTGGAAGGACTATGGTGTGGATTCCATCATTAAGACAGTAACAGAACATAAGCATCTTGGAAATGGTTCCATCATTCTTTGTCACAATGGAGCCAAGTACACAGCACAGGCACTGGATACTCTGATTACGACATTAAAAGAGAAAGGATACACCTTTGTACCTCTGTCTGAACTGATTTATAAAGATAATTATCATATGAATCACGAGGGCAGGCAGATCGCAGACGGTGGAAATTGAATGTCATAAGATGTATATTATTTTGGGTTCTGTTATGACGAATGCAAATGAATCTATACAATTGTAATGTGGCTTGCAAGATAATATATTCTTTTCATATAAAATGTAAGCATATTGTAACTGCTCAAAGGGGTGTAAAGTGACTAATATACCTTTTTACGTGCGAATGTAGTCTTTTTAATAGCTAGGCACGTAAATTTCATGTTTGTGGAATAGAGATACCTGGTATATTACGTGCGAATGCAGTCTTTTTAATAGCTAGACACGTAAATTCATGCTTGTGGGATTAAGTTACTTAGTATATTACGTGCGAATGTAGCCTTTTTAATAATTAGGCACGTAATTTCCATTTTTGTGGGATATTTTACAAGGTATATCTACTTTCTATAATTAGTATGTGGTAACTGTTCAGTAAATCTACGTAGTAGATACGAATATCTGCTGAACAGTTACAGCATACTTTTCTATATATCTACCCCAATAACTTGTCTGTTTTTCCAAGTGTATCATTCTACAATCTTCGTCGTAGCCTACTACACCTCTTTCTTCTTCCTTACATTTGAAAAATTTGTCCGGCATAATTAGTCTAAGTACCAATTGGTCAATACACTGGATTTGAGTAATATGACGCATTGCAACGAGTATTGATAGGTATAGTATAATTCTGACTGGCACGCATGGAGTCTTTGCATAATGCAGAGACTCATTTTTTCCTAAAAACCTATTGACATATATAATCCTGGCGTGATATTCTTTTACTACGACAGACGTACTACGACTAGCATAGCAACGACAGACGTTGCATTATCAGGCGTTGCAACGCCTATCGTATAAAAGTAAAATCATAGAGTAAGGAGGCTTGCATATGGTTAGTATCAGTAGTGATGTAATCAGAGGTTATAACGACACCATTATTCTATATCTGCTGTTAGATGCCCCATCTTATGGATATGAAATATCCAAGCAGATTAAGAATCTGTCTGAAGAAAAATATGTGATAAAGGAAACAACGCTCTATTCGGCTTTTACAAGAATGGAGAAAAACGGTTATATAGAATCCTTTAATGATGAAGATATGAGTAATGGTAAGCGAAGAACCTATTATCGCATTACAGAGGCGGGAAGACAGTACTACAAGGATAAATGTGCGGAATGGAAATTAACAAAAGAAGTAGTAGAAAAGTTTATTGAGGAGGAGATTTGAGATGGAAACGATTAAAAATTATCTGGAGACAATGTTTCAGAGTCTGCCAAATACACCGCAGGTGCAGAAGGCAAAGCATGAGCTGGGACAAATGATGGAGGATAAGTACACAGAGCTGAAAAAAGAAGGAAAGACAGAAAATGAAGCAATTGGAATTGTCATTTCTGAATTCGGCAATCTGGACGACATTGCAGAGGACTTAGGAATTGGCAGCTTTGTGAAAGAACAGGATTTCAGTCAGACAAGAATGTTATCCATGCAGGAAGGAAAGGACTTCATCAAGGATAAGCTAAAGTCAGGATTCCTGATTGGACTTGGTACCTTTTTATGCATCACTTCACCCAGTGGCGTGATACTCAGTGAAGAAAGTATACTTGGATTATTGTACCTGTTTGTTTCTATTGCGGTAGCTGTAGGTATTTTCATCTTTTCAGGTGCCATTATGGGAAAATGGGATTTCTTAAAACAGCAGCCTTGCAGTATTGATTTTGCAACAGCAGAATTTGTACACAATGAAAGAGAAAATTATCGTATGACAAATGCACTACTGTATGCAGTGGGCGTTATGTTCTGTATTTTGTGCTTTGTTCCGCTAGTTGTCATGGAGGAATTAAGCTGGGGTATTGCAAGAAGCAATTTTGGTGTTGTTATTTTATTAGCATTTGTTGCCATTGGCGTACTTCTTTTTATTGTTGCAGGTGTGAGAAGCGGTGCCTATGATACGCTTTTAAAGTTAAATGATGTCAATACGATGGGCGGCAGATTTGTATCATCACAAAGTGGTCAGGTACGTTATAATAATAAGACAGTGGCAGCAATCATGTCTGTATACTGGCCTACAGTAACCTGTATTTACCTTGTATGGAGCTTCTTAAGCTTTGATTGGCATATTACATGGATTGTATGGGTAATTGCAAGTGTAATAGAAACGTTTATTAAGAATATGTACAGAAGTTAGGAGAGAGAGCATGAAAAAATCAATATATTTGTTGGCAATAACGGTTGTCACAGTTATCTGTGTTGTCTGGGGAACAGCAATGCATACAGGAGGGCACTATGGATTCATCCAATTTGGAGTGGAAGCTGAAGAATATACAAATAGTTATGAATTGGAAGCTTTTGATACTATTTTAGTTGATGCAGATGTGATGGAGCTTGAAATTAAGCAGGGAACAGAATTTGGACTGCAATATAACTGTACCGAAGATTTGATACCGGAGCACAGTGTAGTAGATGGAAAGCTGACAATTCAGCAGAGACAGAAAAAGAATTACTTTTTTGGCATTCATAATTGCTCTGTAGCTGTAATCATACCGTCCGGTACTTCCTTGAAAAGCATTGATATCAATTCTGATGTTGGAGACGTAACATTGAATCGAATTACTGTGGATACCTGTAATGGAGAAACAAGTGTTGGTGATTTTACGGCAGAAAATGCAGATATTAAGGAAATGGTATGGAGTAGTGATACCGGTGATATTAAGGTACTCGACAGCATTTTTACCAACCTTGATTTGACATCCAATGTTGGCGATGTCAAAATCGAAAGTCGTCAGAAGCTTACCGATTACAACTTTGATTTGGAAACAGATGTAGGAGAAGTTAAGTTAAACGGCGAAGAATACGGGCGTAAGTGTAAAGTCTATGGAGAATCCGGAAGCATAACAGTAAGAGCAGATGTCGGAGATGTAAAAGTAGAAGATTAGTAAGAAACAGCACAAGATTTCCTGTGGAGATCTTGTGCTGTTTTTCACTTCTTTGTTCCCGGCGTAAAATTAAGGTGTGGGATGCACATATCCTTCATGATCGATTGAGATTCCAAATGAAATTCCCTGTTCAAATTCATAAATCTTACGCGCTTCGGTATCATTTGAGGGGATTGAGGTGTGGCAGCCGGATTGAATGGCAGGGATAAAATGTACATTGCGGATTTCCTTAGTGGCAGTGTCAATTTCAAGTTCATATAGGCAGGTATACATGGTCTTTGCATTGAACCAGAAATTACCGAGACTGTACATGATAGGCTTTCCTTTATAATATTCCATACCCTGCAATACATGTGGATGACTTCCAATGACGGCATCTGCGCCGGCATCAATCATAGCATAAGCAAGTTCACGCTGATATTGTTCGACTTTATTGGAACCTTCTGTACCCCAGTGGATATTGGCAATGACAATATCAGCAACTTTGGCAGTCTGTTTGATTACCTCAAGATAGAGAGAAGGATCATAGCAGCGCAGAATTCCAGGTGTTGTATCCGTTGCCTGGGGTGTCATTTTGTTTTTTTCCGCCTGACTTGCTGCGACATACCCGATAATCAGATCCCCATATTGGAAGTAGTATGGCTGAATGGCATCACTGAGTGTCCTGCCTGCACCAACATAGGGTATTCCTGCATTTTCCAGTGTGTCAAAAGTGTCATAAAGTGAATCGGCGCCATAATCGTAGCAGTGATTATTGGCAAGAAGTACGATATCAGTACCAAGCTCCTTCATAATATTCACTCTGGAAGGATTGGCACGAAAGGTCCAAGCCTTATTAGGAAGCTTTGTTCCACGTTCACTGTAGGTAAATTCATTATTAGGCATAAAGATGTCAGCCTGCTGCATAGATTGGATAAGATCAGGTGCAATACAGTCATAGATACCGTTTGCCTGTTTGTCTAAGGTTTGTGTTGTGCACCAGTTTTCATCAAGATTCATGTCTCCTGCAAAGCAAAGGGTGAGTGTAGTTGGAAGCTCTGCATCTTTTTTGGCTACTGTAATTCTGTCATCAGAGGCATATGCAGGTTTCACATTACATATAATAATAAGTAGCACCAGACTAAGGCTAATGAGTGTTGTGGGAAATAGTTTTTTTATTTTCATATCATGTTCCTTTCCGGCATTTTATTATTTAAAGCATAGATGGTAAAAATTACCAAATTAATTATATCAAATTGTCTTATGCAGATACAATATAAATACAAGAAATAACTGTTTTACAAAAAATACATGTATATTTTACATAATTTATTTGGTAATTATCGGAAACATATGTTATAATTTGATGGTTGTGTAAGATTGGTGGATTTGAATATTGTATATGGAGTTCTGACACACTTAAGAAGCACCAGTTGTTGGAGCGGATTGCAGATGCATAGTTGAAAGGGGATTAATATATAAATGAATCAAGAGTTAGCGTTTATACAGGGAATGGAACAGAAGGAGTTTCAGCATACATATGAAGAAGCATGTAAGCTTGTGGTCGAGAGACTGAAGAAGATTAATGAAGAAATATCACTTCAAAAGGATAGAAAATATATTAAGGACATAAGCTTTCGGGTAAAAGAGCCAAACAGTTGTCTGAGCAAAATGCAGAAAAAGGGTTATAAGATCAGTCTTGAGATTGCAAAGGAAAAACTGAATGATATAGCCGGAGTAAGGGCTGTCTGCTATTTTCTGGATGATGTGTATCAACTGGCAGAGATATTGGCAGGCTATTCCGATTTTGAAGTTGTAAAGCGTAAGGATTATGTGAAAAAGCCTAAGGCGAGTGGCTATCAGAGTCTTCATCTGATTCTCAAGGTACCTGTAGGAACAGAACTGGTTAAGGTCGAAGTACAGCTTCGTACAAGGGCAATGGATTTTTGGGCGGATATTGAGCATCATTTCATTTATAAGACCAAGGAAGTTGGCATGGAGGTATTCGAAAAAGAGTTCTTAAAATGCTCAAAATCCATACAGAAGATCGACAGGCAGATGTTAAAGATTCGAAGAAAACTGGAAGCCGCAGGGATTCGGGCATGTTAGTGCTCATAAGTAAAAATGCATAGAAAGTGCGCAATCTATAAAAACAGGTTGCGCATTTTTTGTTTATTCTGTATGAAATAAACGGGAAAATTACGTTTTTATGTCAATTGTTTACAAATATGTATCATGGTAAATTTTAAAAATGAACAACCGATTGCGCAAAAGGGAGGACTTGTTGTACATGGCTGTGCGAATGGGAGCAATAGAAAAGGAGCATGGTATAAGTAATGAGAAGTAAGAGTAAAAAACGTGTTCTGGCATTAGTGATGGCAGCAGCATTGATGTCATCCCAGTTTGTGGGAACAAGTGCAAGCAAGGTATATGCAGAAGAAACGGAAGAGATGGTAACCACAGATTCGGTAGGAGATGCTTCGGAGCAGGCAAGCAGCGAAGATGAGAATTCGGAGCAGATAAGCAGTGCGGAACAGTCTTCTACAGAAGCTTCACAAAGTGAAGAGAGCAGCGTGGAAAGTTCTGAAACAGAGGAAAG
>JALEWA010000122.1 GCA_022788085.1 Lachnospiraceae bacterium | reverse complement strand
CCTGCATTCAGAACAGGTTGCAAGCTTGCCGTTGTCGATGAGACAGGAAAGGTTCTCGATACGAAGGTAATCTACCCAACTGCACCACAGAATAAGGTAGAAGAGGCAAAGGCAGAATTAAAGAAACTGATTAAGAAGTATAATATCAGCCTTATTTCCGTTGGAAATGGTACAGCATCCAGGGAATCAGAGCAGGTCATCGTAGAACTGTTGAAGGAACTGGATACTCCTGTTCAGTATGTCATTGTAAATGAAGCAGGAGCTTCCGTATATTCAGCAAGTAAGCTTGCTACGGAAGAATTCCCTAACTTTGATGTAGGACAAAGAAGTGCGGCATCGATTGCAAGAAGACTGCAGGATCCGTTAGCAGAACTTGTAAAGATAGATCCAAAGTCTATCGGCGTGGGACAATATCAGCATGATATGAACCAGAAGAAGCTTGGAGAGGCTTTAAATGGTGTTGTAGAAGATTCCGTAAATAAAGTAGGAGTAGACTTGAATACAGCATCAGCATCTCTTCTGGAATACATTTCCGGCATCACCAAGGTGATTGCAAAGAATATTGTGGATTACCGTGAGACAAACGGCCGTTTTACAAACCGTAAACAGTTATTGAAGGTAGCAAAGCTTGGACCAAAGGCATTTGAACAGTGTGCAGGATTCATGCGTATTTTAGACGGAGACAATCCGTTGGATGCAACCAGTGTTCATCCGGAATCTTATGCGGCAGCAGAAAAACTATTAGAGAAGTTAAATCTTACAATGGATGACTTAAAGGAAATCCAGAAGAAGGCGGCAGCACAAAAGGACAAGCCTGTACAGAAGAAAAAGCCTGCAAAGCAGGATAACAAAAAGAATAAGATTGTCATCCGCAACACCAATACGGCAATGGGCAAGGCGTTAGCTGCTGCAATGGGCGGTATGGAGCTGCAGCAGGAGAATACTGCGACAGCAACTGCAACATTGGAGAAGGAAGCCGTTGTAACAGGCAGTCTTGAGAAAAAGATTAAGGATAAGAAGAAGCTTGCAGAAGAATTAGGAATCGGTGAAATCACATTAACAGATATTCTTAAGGAGCTTGAAAAGCCTGCGCGTGACCCGCGTGAAGATATGCCGGCACCAATCCTAAGAAGCGATGTCTTAGATATGAAGGACTTAAAGCCAGGTATGATCTTAAAGGGAACAGTGAGAAATGTCATTGACTTTGGCGTATTCGTAGATATCGGTGTACATCAGGACGGACTTGTTCATATTTCCCAGATTACCGAGAAATTTATCAAGCATCCGCTAGAGGCTGTCAGCGTTGGAGATATTGTTGATGTAAAAGTTCTCGATGTAGACTTGACAAAGAAGAGAATATCACTTACTATGAGACTTGATAAAAATAAATAAGAAATTCTTCGGGGGTGGGTGTGATTCCCTACCGGCGGTAAAGTCCGCGACCTGCTTTTATGATAAAGATAGAAGTGGCTGATATGGTGCAATTCCATAACCGACAGTAAAGTCTGGATGAGAGAAGATATGTGTTATTGCAATGTATTTTGTGTGCATGGATTGCCCCGAATTGTTATGATTCGGGGCTTTTTTACATCTTAATTTATTACATAACGCCAAGAAGAATTTCCTGATAAGAAAAGAAAGGAAATGAAAGATGAACAAATTTATCACAAACATTATGGAAAATGTAATCTTTGTACTGGAATTTCTCGGAATCGTAGCCATTCTTGTGCTCATAGCTATTGCAGCCGAGAAAATGATTCAGAAAAAGAATGGCAGTACAGAAAAGATTCTTACAACCAGAAAGATTGCGATGATTGGTATGTTTTCAGCAGTAGCAGGAATCCTGATGCTGTTAGAGATTCCAATGCCATTCGCACCATCTTTTTATAAGATTGATCCAAGTGAACTTCCGGTTTTAATCTGTGGTTTTGCGTTTGGTCCGGTAGCAGGTGTGCTGACAGAGTTTATTAAGATTATAATTAAGCTTTTCTTTAAGCCAACTTCAACTGCTTTTGTGGGTGAACTCGCTAACTTCTGCGTAGGCTGTTCTATGATTCTTCCGGCAACCATTATCTATCATGCAAAGAAGAAAAAGACAACAGCAGTGTTAGGATGTGGTGTAGGAACACTGACCATGACTATATTTGGAACCTTATTTAATGCCGTTTATCTGTTACCAACCTTTGCTGTTATGTATGGCATGCCACTTGATGCACTGATTGGGATGGGAACAGCTTTGAATGCAAATGTAACAGATGTCTTCACTTTTGTTGCTTTCTGCGTGGCACCACTGAACTTGATTAAGGGAGGAGCAGTTTCCATATTGACATTTGTTTTATACAAACCACTTAGTCCAATTTTGAAGGTTTCGTATGAGACAAGCACGAAGTCAAGAAGTGTAGGAGTATAATTATAAAATTTTTATAAACAAAGAGATGCTTATTTAGGATTTTGTGTCCTTTTTAAGCATCTTTTTTTTAAACTTCCTTAAAACTTCCTTAATTTCGAAAAAAATATAACACAATAGTGTGCTAAAGTGGTATGATGCCAAAGTAACCATTGAATGAGCAAAATCGTTTACAGAAATGAGGGGTACTGTTTATGGAAAACACATTGATAGAAATCAGTGATATGTGTAAGATTTACAATCCAGGTGAAAACGAGGTACGTGCTCTTGACGGCGTTAGTTTACGGATTTGTGAAAATGAATTTGTAGCCATCATAGGACATTCCGGCTCAGGTAAGTCTACGTTAATGAATATGTTGGGATGTTTGGATGTTCCAACAAGTGGTAAGTATTTATTACATAATCAGGATGTATCAGATTTGGATGATGATGAATTATCTGATGTACGAAACAGAGAGATAGGTTTTATTTTTCAAGGTTTTAATCTGATACAGAATATGACAGCCTTTGAAAATGTCGAACTTCCACTTATTTATCGTGGCGTGGGGAAGAAGGAGCGAACAGAATTGTCCTTGCGTTCCTTGGAAAAGGTAGGTCTGGAGCATCGAATGGATCATAAACCGGCACAAATGTCAGGAGGTCAGCAGCAGCGAGTTGCCATTGCAAGGGCGATTGCACAGGCACCACCAATTATTCTTGCGGATGAGCCGACAGGAAATCTGGATTCCAATTCCACAAAGGAAATCATGCAGATATTGAGAGGGCTTCATAAGGAAGGAAGAACAGTCATAATCATTACACATGATAATGAAATTGCCGAACAGGCAGACAGAGTCATCCGAATCAGTGATGGCAAAATTGTAGAAGATACTATAAATGAGGGAGCAGTTGGAGGAGAATATGAAGAAGCGTAAAAAGAAAGTATGGAAGATTATTGTACCGGTAGCAATTATACTGGTAATTGCATTGGTAGCTGTTAACATGATGAATAGCAGTAATGCAGGGATACCTGTTTATACAACCACAGTATCCGGTGGAGATATCCGTTCAGAACTCAGCACCAGTGGAACGGTAAAAGCGGAAGATACAACGACTTATTTTGCACCGACAAACGGAAAAGTTGCAGGTGTACAGATTGAACAGGGTGATGTGGTAAAGAGCGGAGACATGTTGATTTGCTTTGATGAGGAAGCAGTTGCTTATGCACAGAAACAGAGCCAGCTGGAAAGTCAGATCAGTACAGCAGATTATACAGCAACTGTACAGGATTATCAGAAGCAGAAGGATAAGCTTGCACAGGCAGAAGCAGATATAACTATGTATGAGATGGAGATTGATAACTATGAACAGCATATAGAAGACTTGACTAATGGAATCACAGATGTAAATGCATTGAAAAAGGCAGATTTATATGCAGATTTATACAGTGTAGAAAAGGCAATCAATACCTATGACCTTGCTATTCAGACACCAAATGAAGATACGGATATGGATGAGCTTAAGCGCAAGAGAACAGAGAAACAGAACGAACTGAACAAGATTCAGAATGAATTAAATCTGTTATCCGATTATAAAACGGATTATGGCTGGGAGGATATGCTGACTCAGGCAAAGAAGGATCTTGCAGATTTGCAGACCAAGCTTCAGGAAGCCAAGAATGATAAAGCAAGTGCCGAAGCTGCTCTGTTAAATGACAATAAATTAGTATCCAATCAGCTTTCCCAGGAAAAGACAAAGCTGACAACTCAGGATGCAGCGCGTAAGTATGAAGAGGCATTGAATGGCGTTGTTGCAGAATTTGATGGTGTTGTTACAAGTTTGAGTGCTATAGAAGGAGCATCCGTTCAGGAAGGAACACAGCTTTTAGTATTAGAAAGCTATGATGAAGTATGCGTAGAATTTCAGGCTTCTAAATATGATCTTGAGGAACTGAGGGTAGGACAGAAAGCGATTGTAGATATTTCAGGTAATCAATATGAAGGAACGGTATCTAAGATTAATAAGATGGCACAGCCCAATTCTTCAGGCGTCCCTATGGTAGGAGCACGTGTACATATTGATAATCCGGATGAGAATATCTTCCTTGGAATTGAAGCTAAGATTACTATTATTACGGCAGAAGAACAGGGCGTATTATTGCTTCCTGTAGAAGCTGTTAATGTAGACAATAGCGGAAGCTTTTGCTATGTTATTGACAATGGAGTATTAGTTAAGAAATATATTACAACAGGTGTATCCTCTGTTGAATATATTCAGGTTCTGGATGGCCTGGCAGAAGGAGATGAAGTTGTGACTTCTTCTTATATGGGACTTGATATGGAAGAAGGCATGGCTGTAACGGTAATGCCTGATCCTACTGCTGTTTCTGAAGCAGCTACGACAGAAACGACCACAGCAGCAGAATAATGGAGGTTTAAGCATGACAAAGATATGGGAATATATCAAGATAGCCTTGAAAAATATCCAAAGCAACAAAGGCCGTTCCTTTTTGACCATGCTGGGTATTATCATAGGTATTTCCTCCGTTATTCTTATTGTATCGACTGGTGATGGCGTAAAGCAGGGGGTCAGCGGGCAGCTTGATGAGCTCGTTGGCGGTTATATCCAGATATATGCACCGAATAAGGATGAGAACGGAGACTATATTGAATTTACAGATGCAGATCTTGATATGATTATTGAACGTGTAGATCATGTCAAGGGCGCAACAGATTTATGGATGTTCAATAATGCGACAGCGCAAAGTAATAAGGGAACCTTTACAGCAGCTCCCACCTTTGGTAATGAATCCTTACAGTATTACAATACAGCACCAATCGTAAAAGGCCATTATTTTACGAAGAGTGATTGCCAAAAAGGGAATAAAGTTTGCGTTATTACAGAAAAAAGTGCAAAAAATCTTTTTGGCTCTGCAGACGTATTAGGAATGACAGTGAGTATGAATCTGTATGGTATTACACAGGATTATACCATAATTGGTATCCGAAAGGATAATGATTCTGCTGCAAAGAGCATGGTCTTTACATCAGGCGAGGTTGAGCTTGAGATTCCGATTACTGTATTGGAATCTGTTTATGGTTATTATACGGAAAAGTTTACATCATTCTTTGTGTTCGCAGATTCAGCAGAGTATGTTGAGAGTATATCCAAACAGACATTGAACTTAATGGAAGCCAGATACAATGTAAGAGGAAAAGAGGCTATTGAAATCTATGACATGGCAAGCCAGGTGGATATGATTAGTGATGTCCTCAATTATGTAACGATATTTGTTGTACTGGTAGCTGCAATAGCGTTAATTGTAGGTGGAATTGGTGTTATGAATATCATGCTGGTATCCGTAACGGAAAGAACAAAGGAAATTGGTATCCGTAAGGCACTTGGGGCAAAGACATCATCTATACTATTCCAGTTCCTTATGGAAGCAGTCATTATTACTTTAATTGGAGGTTTCCTTGGAATTATAATAGGTATTCTTGGAGCTAAGGGCGTTTGCTCACTGATTGCAATGTTTGGCTTGGATGGTGTTACAGCAAGAATTGACCCGGTAGTAGTACTTAGTGCAACAGCATTTTCTTCTCTGGTTGGTATTTTCTTTGGAATTTATCCGGCAAGGAAGGCGGCAAGACTTAGCCCGATTGAAGCACTTCGACATGAATAAAACGAACAATCCTATACCAATACTTGCACTTTGGGAAGATTTCGTTATAATATAAGTAAGTTCATAAAAAGCACCTGTATGGTACAGGTGCTTTTTCGGATAGTTTTTATAATGTTTTTTATGAAAGGACATGATTTTGTATGGAATTGGAATTTGACGTTAAGATGACACCGGCAGCAATGTATGATTATTTATTGCACCATACATACAGTGGAATGTCCGGAATTGTAGGAGCTATTGCAGGAGCCTTCTGCATAATAGTTTTTGCGGCCAATAAATACCCCATTTATTTGATTGCCGGGATTATTATTCTTGCATATCTGCCAATATCATTATTTTTGAAAGCGAATCAACAGGTTCAGGGAACGCCGGCATTCAAGAAGCCACTTCATTATAAAATGACAGAGGAAGGAATCACTGTTTCACAGGACGGAAATGAAGAGATGCAGAGCTGGGACGCATGCTATAAGGCAGTTTCTACCAGAAGCAGCATTATACTTTATACTTCAAAAACCACAGCATCTATATTCCCGAAGAAGGATCTGGGTGAGAAAAAGGATAGTCTGATTCAGATGATTTCCACACATATGCCGCCTAATAAGGTGAAAATTCGTTTTTAGAAGAATAAGAAGAAGGATATGGAAAAGTAATGGTAATAGAAACATGGAGTCCCAAGGAAACCTTTGCAGTAGGTGAAAGACTTGGAAAAGAAGCAAAGGCAGGAGAAATATATACGTTAAATGGTGATTTAGGTGTAGGTAAAACCGTTTTTACACAGGGTATTGCAAAAGGATTAGGAATAGATGAGCCGGTGAACAGCCCAACCTTTACGATTGTCCAGATTTATGAGGAAGGGAGAATCCCTTTCTATCATTTTGACGTCTACAGAATTGGTGACGTGGAAGAAATGGATGAGATTGGTTATGAGGATTATTTTTTTGGCGAAGGCCTATGCATTATTGAATGGGCAGAGCTGATTATAGATATTATACCAAATAATGCCAAAAAGATAACCATAGAAAAGGATTTGGAAAAAGGCTTTGATTATCGGAGGATAACAATAGAGGAATGAAGATACTTGCATTAGACAGCTCGGGACTGGTAGCTTCCGTAGCAGTAGTAGAGAATGATAACTTAATAGCAGAATATACCATTAATCATAAAAAGACACATTCGCAGACGCTCGTTCCTATGCTGGATGAAGTACGCAATATGACTGAATTGGATATGGAATCGATTGATGCGATTGCAGTTGCAGCAGGTCCCGGCTCTTTTACGGGACTTAGAATTGGTTCTGCAACAGCCAAGGGGCTGGGACTTGCATTGCAAAAACCGATTATTGCTGTCCCAACGGTAGAAGCACTTGCTTATAATCTTTATGGAACTGACAGGATTATCTGCCCTCTTATGGATGCACGTAGAAATCAGGTATATACGGGCTTATATGAATTCAAAAGAGAACAACAGAATGCTTCGTATGAAATGAAGCATTTACTAGAGCAATGTGCAGTGGATATTCATGAAATCGCAGACAAGATTAATGAATTAGAAAGAGAAGTCTTTTTCTTAGGAGATGGTGTTGCTGTTTTTTCAGGAATTCTTAGTGAAATTATTAAGGTGCCATACAGCTTTGCACCGGCATGCTGTAACAGGCAGCGAGCAGCCTGCGTGGCAGCACTAGGAGAAAAAATGTTTGAAGAGGGAAGAGTCCAGAATGCGGCAGAGCATGCTCCGGATTATCTTAGACTGTCACAAGCAGAAAGAGAACGTGCAGAAGCCGAGAAAAAAGCTTAAGGGAATGAACGAAAATGACTATAAATGTTCGGGAAATGCAGCCACAGGATGTGGATGCGGTAACTTCCTTGGAAGAAAGCTGTTTTTCCATGCCTTGGAAAAGACATGATTTTGAAGAGATATTAACAAATCCTGACAGGGTATATTTGGTCGCAGAATATAATGATATGATTGTGGGTGGCTGTATGTTGACCATGATTGCAGGAGAAGGCGATATTTCCAATGTGGCAGTAAAGGAGAAGTATCGCGGAAAGCATATTGCAACAACACTGATACAGGAGCTTTTACGCTTTGGTGAAGAAAAAGGCATTCACGATTTTACTCTTGAGGTACGCGAACAGAATAAAACAGCAATACGGTTATATGAGCATGCGGGCTTTGTTTTAGAAGGGATACGCCCTGGTTTTTATGATAAGCCTAAGGATAATGCTGTTATTATGTGGAGAAGAAAACAGGCTTAAGGAAGGACTTCAATTAGAAAGGATATAAAAATAATACATGCTAGATATTTGTTTATTGGGGACAGGTGGTATGATGCCACTTCCCTATCGTTGGCTGACATCACTGATGGCAAGATATAACGGAACCAGCATATTGATTGATTGCGGAGAAGGCACGCAAATTGCCATGAAAGAAAAGGGATGGAGTCCAAAGCCAATCGATATTATGTGCTTTACACATTACCATGCAGACCATATTTCCGGGCTGCCCGGCATGCTTCTTACCATGGGAAATGCAGAGAAAACAACACCTTTGTTGATGATTGGACCAAAAGGGCTTACCAAAGTGGTAAATTCTTTACGTGTTGTTGCACCGGAACTGCCATTTGAAATTCAATTTATGGAAATCACAGAGGCAGAGCAGACGTTTCAATTTGACGGCTTTAGAATAGAAGCCTTTCGTGTGAATCATAATGTGATATGCTACGGCTATAATATCGTGATTGAACGTAAAGGAAAGTTTCAGTTGGATAAAGCGATGGCATTGGGAATAGACCGCAGATATTGGAACAAACTTCAAAAGGGGGAAACGTTGGAACTGGAGGAAGGCGTTTTTACACCGGATATGGTTATGGGAGAGGTAAGAAAGGGAATCAAGGTTACTTACTGTACGGATTCCAGACCAACGGAAGGAATTGTGAGGAACGCCAAAGGTGCGGATCTCTTTATATGTGAAGGAATGTATGGAGAGCCGGATAAGAAAGAAAAGGCAAAAGAATATAAACACATGACTTTTTATGAGGCAGCACAGATGGCAAAGGATGCAGAAGTTACAAAAATGTGGCTTACACATTATTCACCTTCATTGACACACCCGGAGGAATATCGAAAGGAAGTAAGGGCAATTTTCCCAGAAACCTATATTGCAAAGGATGGAAGAAGCGAAGAACTCTTGTTTGAGGATGAGAAGGAACAGCATTAAGAATAAGGCAGAATTTTTACAGGAGAACGAAAGGGGAAACGTTATGGGGAAAAAAGTAAAACCAATCATTTTGATTCTTGTTATGGCATGTTTAATAGGCGGGTATTATTTCTATCTGTCAAATAAGATTGCTCCCAAGGAGGAAGCGGAGATTGTAACGGCAGTACAGGACGTATTGCTTAAAAATCTGGATACAAATTATCCACCTACGCCCAGAGAGGTTGTAAAGTATTATAGTGAGATATCAAAATGTCTGTATAATGAAAGTTATTCAGAGGAACAGCTGGAGCAGATGGCAGACAAGCTTCTTGCAATTTATGATGAAGAACTTGTGGCAAACAATCCGAGAGAAGAATATATCAAGAGTTTGAAAGCAGAAGTAGAGAAATTTCACGAGAATTCATATACTATTTCGAACTTTACCCCGTCTCTAAGTACGGATGTGGAAGAATATACTGTGGATGGAAGAAAATGCGCACAACTGTATTGTACTTATACAATTCGTACAGGATCGACTTATTCAACCTCCCAACAGATCTTTATTTTAAGAAAAGATGCAGAGTCGGGACATTGGAAGATATTAGATTTTGGTATACCCCTTCAGGAATAAAGGCTTTGCACAAACAAGGAAAATAGAAACTATACAGTGCAGAGTAGTACTTACTGTATAGTCATACGCAATGGAAAGGCATAGATATGAAAATGGATAGGACAGAAGATGTTTATATATTGGCAATAGAAAGCTCCTGTGATGAAACGGCAGCTGCGGTGGTCAAAAATGGAAGAGAAGTGTTGTCAAATGTAATATCATCACAAATAGCACTTCATACTCTGTATGGGGGGGTTGTTCCGGAGCTTGCATCCAGAAAGCACATAGAAAAAATCAATCAGGTTATTGAAGAAGCATTACAGGAGGCAGGAGTAACCTTACAGGACATCACTGCCATTGCAGTAACCTATGGCCCTGGATTAGTAGGAGCATTATTAGTAGGCGTATCAGCGGCAAAGGCAATCAGCTTTGCTACGAATAAGCCTCTTATTGGTGTGCATCACATAGAGGGTCATATCAGTGCGAATTATATTGAGAATAAGGAGCTTGAGCCACCATTTGCGTGCCTTGTTGTCTCAGGAGGACATACTCATTTAGTTGTAGTAAAGGATTATGGCGAGTATGAGATATTAGGAAAAACAAGAGATGATGCAGCAGGAGAAGCCTTTGATAAGGTTGCACGTGCAATCGGGCTTGGTTATCCGGGAGGACCAAAGATTGATCAGATTTCCAAAGAAGGTAATCCGGATGCCATTCATTTCCCAAGAGCGAAGGTGGAGGACGCTGTTTATGATTTCAGTTTTAGCGGCTTGAAATCTGCGGTCTTAAATTATCTCAATTCTTGCGAAATGAGGGGAATCGAGGTGAATCGAGCGGACGTTGCGGCTTCTTTTCAGAAAGCGGTTATTGATGTCTTAGTAGAACATGCACTTGCTGCTGTAAAGGAATATGGATTTCACAAGTTTGCAATTGCAGGAGGAGTGGCGTCTAATTCCGGATTACGTGAAGCGTTTGAGAAAGAGTGTGCAAAACGCAATATAGAATTCTATCATCCATCACCAATTTTTTGTACTGATAATGCAGCCATGATAGGTGTTGCAGGATATTATGAGTATTTAAAGGGAACCAGAAGTGGATATGATTTGAATGCGATACCAAATCTGAAGCTTGGAGAAAGATAGAGGAAAGGCTTGGTCAAGTTATGAAGGAACACACAACTGCGATTGTTTTAGCAGCAGGACAGGGAAAGCGAATGCAGAGTAAAGTTCATAAGCAATATGTGCTTTTGCAGGATAAACCGGTTCTTTTTTATGCTCTGAAAGCTTTCGAAGATAGCTTTATTGATGATATTGTGCTTGTAGTAGGTAAAGATGAAGAAGAATATTGTCGGAAAGAAATCATTGATAAATACGGATTCAAGAAGGTCAGAGCAATTATAGAAGGCGGTAAAGAACGCTATCATTCTGTGGCATATGGAATCAAGGCAATTCAATGGGAGTGTAATTATATTTTTATACACGATGGTGCACGTCCATTTATCAGCAGGGAAATACTGAATCGAGTGTTCGAACAGGTAAAGAAAAATAAGGCGTGTGTTGTTGGTATGCCTGTAAAGGATACTGTAAAAATAGCAGATGAAGCAGGATTCGTTGAAAGTACACCAAATAGAGCAAGAGTATGGCAGATACAAACACCACAGGTTTTTGAAGCTGAAGTAATTTCAGAAGCATATAGTCGACTGCTTACAGAAGAAATGCGGTTATTATCAGAAGGTGTAACAGTTACAGATGATGCAATGGTAGTAGAATATTTTATGAAGCTTCCGGTAAAATTAGTGGAAGGCTCCTATCAGAATATTAAGATTACAACTCCGGAAGACCTTGAAATTGCGAGGTCTTTCCTGCAAAAATAAAAAAGTTAAAAAAAATGAAAAAAAGTTGTTGACAGAAAAGGGTGATATGGCTATAATAAATCTTGCGCTGCTGATTGAGGCAGTAAGCAAGAAAAGTAAAAAGGCATGGAGAGGTATCGAAGTGGTCATAACGAGGCGGTCTTGAAAACCGTTTGTCCGCAAGGGCGCGTGGGTTCGAATCCCACCCTCTCCGTTTATAAAACACATTGTGTGTGAGGAATAGGTAAGCCTAATTGGAGAAGTACCCAAGCTGGCCGAAGGGGCTCCCCTGGAAAGGGAGTAGGTCGTTAATAGCGGCGCATGGGTTCAAATCCCATCTTCTCCGTTTGATATCAGTATATTATGTTGATATCGCAAATAGAACATTGACAAATAAACAGTAATGCAACCCTGAAAATTCTAATGAGAAAAGAGTTCAAAAGGAACTCCTTCAATGAATATTCAGAGAACAAATCCTTTATAACAGCAATGTAAATTGCAACGGATAAAAACCATAAAA
>JALEWA010000112.1 GCA_022788085.1 Lachnospiraceae bacterium | reverse complement strand
CCTACAAAGCAGACAACAGAGCCAACGCTTAAATCAATGTTACCACCTGTAAGAATACAGAGTAACATACCGGTTGCCAGCACGAAAACATATGCATTTTGTGAAATTAAGTTATTAATATTAGCCGGGAGCAGCATTTTACCGCCTGTTCCAATTGTAAAAAGTACGATAACGAGTATTAATACAAATACCATCGTATATTTTTTGAATATATCCTTTGCCTTTGTCATAATTATGCTCCTTTACTTGCAGATTGAATGATACATGCCATAATGGATTCCTGACTTGCTTCCTCGGCAGCAAGCTCTCCTACCATCTTTCCTTCGTTCATTACATAGATTCTGTCACACATGCCTAATACCTCAGGAAGCTCTGAGCTGATCATGATAACAGACTTTCCTTCTTCTATGAGCTGATTGATAATACAATAAATCTCATATTTTGCGCCTACATCAATTCCTCTTGTCGGTTCATCGAGAATAAGAATATCAGGATTGGTAAACATCCATTTACTTAAAAGTACCTTTTGCTGATTACCACCACTAAGATTTCCGACATTCTGATTTACCGTTGGACACTTGGTCTTTAACTTTTCTTTGTAATCGACTGCTATCTTGTATTCCTCATCCTTATCAATAACACCATGCTTTGAAATGGCATCCAGATTTGCCAAAGTTGTATTGGTCTTAATCGGATTCATAAGAATAAGTCCATTTCCTTTTCTATCCTCTGTAACGTATGCTAAACCTTGCTTAATTGCCTCTTTTACCGTAGGAAGGGAAACCTCTTTTCCATTTAATGATATATGTCCTGAAATATTGGTTCCATAGCTTTTTCCAAATAAGCTCATGGCAAGCTCTGTCCTGCCTGCACCCATCAGCCCTGCAATTCCTACTACTTCCCCCTTTCGAACCTTCAGGGAAACTTTGTCTACGACCTTGTGGTCAGCATATATGGGATGGTAAACAGTCCAGTCCTTAACCTCCATGATAACCTCTCCCGGCTCCTTTTTCGGACGTTTCGGGAAACGGTCTGTCAGCTCTCGTCCTACCATGCCTTTGATAATTCTTGCTTCAGAAATATCATCTGTTTTCTTATCTAATGTCTCTATCGTAGCTCCATCTCTGATTACAGTAATCTTATCTGCTACATAGGAAATCTCATTTAATTTATGAGATATAATAATCGAAGTCATTCCATTTTTCTTAAATTCAAGAAGTAAATCCAGTAAAGCCTTGGAATCTGTTTCATTTAAGGATGCAGTAGGTTCATCCAAAATCAAAAGCTTTGCATTTTTTGCAAGTGCCTTTGCGATTTCCACCAACTGCTGCTTACCTACACCAATGTCCTTGATCAGTGTTCTGGAGGATTCCTTTAATCCTACCTGCTTTAATAATTTATCTGCCATGCCATAGGTTTCATTCCAGTCTATGGCCATTTTCTTTCCTCTTTCATTTCCAAGGAACATGTTCTCACCAATTGTCATGTACGGTATCAATGCAAGTTCCTGATGAATGATAACAATGCCCTTTGCCTCGCTGTCATTGATTTTTGCAAAATGGCATTCTTCACCATTATAAATAATACTGCCTTCATAGCTTCCATATGGATAAATTCCGCTTAATACATTCATCAGGGTAGACTTTCCTGCCCCATTTTCACCTACAAGTGCATGAATTTCGCCTTCCTCAACTTTAAGGTTAACGTTATCCAGTGCTTTTACGCCGGGAAATGTTTTCGTTATATTTTTCATTTCCAATAATGTCTTTGCCACAATATCCCTCCCATTTTAAATGACAACCGGACGCCACACGGCATCCGGTCATCTCTAAAAATTCTACTGTAAATCGCTTTCCTTGTAGTATCCGGAATCAATTAATAATTCCTTGTAATTATCTACGTCTGCAAATACAGGCTCACACAGATAGCTTGGTACTACTAAAGCACCGTTATCATATGTTTCTGTATCATTTACAGGTGCTTCTGCTCCTGTCATGATAGCATCTACCATCTTAACTACCTGAGTTGCAAGTGTACGTGTATCCTTGAAGATAGACATAGACTGCTTTCCTGCGATCATGTTCTTTACGTTTGCGATATCACAATCCTGTCCTGTGATAACCGGCCACTCACCTGTATAGTTATTATCAAGCGCATTTTCTACACCAAGAGCTGTAGAGTCATTAGAGCAAAGAACTACGTCAAGCTGTGTGCCATCTGCATAGTAAGAAGAAAGAATTGCTTCCATTCTGCTCTGTGCTGTTTCTGTTGACCAGTTTGCTGTTGCTACGTCTGCGAAATCAACAGAACCTGATTTTACGACAAGCTTTCCGGCATCAATGTATGGCTGTAATACATCCATTGCTCCACCATAGAAGTATCTTGCATTGTTGTCACCGGGATCACCTGTGAAGATTTCCATATTGAATGGTCCTGCTTCTGTTTCAAGCTTTAATGCTTCTACAATATATTCACCCTGCTTGGTTCCTACCATATAATTATCAAATGTTGCATAGTAGCTTACTGCATCAGAATTCATAAGAAGTCTGTCATATGCGATAACAGGAATTCCTGCATCCTTAGCCTGCTGTAATGGTGTACCAAGTGATTCACCATCAATAGAAGCAATAACTAAGAGCTTGCAGCCATTGGAAATCATATTCTCAACCTGTGAAACCTGTGTTGCAACATCATTACTTGCGTACTCAAGGTCAACAGTATAACCTGCTTTTTCAAGCTGTTCCTTCATATTTGAACCATCCTGGTTCCAACGCTGTAAATCCTTTGTAGGCATTGCTACACCAACAAGCTTATCGCTATCCTTGGCTCCTCCTGAAGATGCCTGCTCTGATCCACCACAGCCTGTTGTCATGGCTGCTACCATTGTTACTGCAAGAATCATACTTAATAATTTCTTTTTCATGTACCTATATCCTCCAATATATTTTATTTAAGAGTCCCTCCCCTCACAAGGAAGCTTCCTCTCTGTAAATACAATATAACACACATTTTTCTGCACTAACTTGTCATTCACAGCACACTTTTATGTAAATTACTTAGCACAAAAAAATACGTTAGCACATTTTTGTCCTGTACTCACGTATTTTTACAATTTTTTCCTATTCTGTCTGAATATTCAGATAAACATCCTCTCTTAAATGAAAACCGCTATCAATGATGATTTCATCCATATTGTTCCGATCAACTGCAATCGGCTCTAATGCAACATAAGGAATTTCATAGGTACCATCAGAAATGGTGCCGGATACCTCTATCTGCTCATTCTTTGCCAATGCTACTGCATATTCTGCCGCCAATGCTGCAAGCTCATCCACTTCCTTATATACTGTCATGAGCTGTGTTCCTTCCATAATACGCTGACATGCCTCGAGTTCCGCATCCTGACCGACTACCTGAATCTCACCGGCTTTTCTAAGCTCGGCAAGGTATTTTACAATCTGCCATGCAAGACTGTCATTGCCACACATAACGGCATCAATACCATTCAGATAACGATAATTTGAGCTTATGTAATCATAGGCAAGCTCCGGCTTCCACCCATCTACATACATAATATCCTTTATGTTCAATCCTCTTTGCCGTGCAATCTCTTCAAACCCTTTTTGCACAAAAGCCACATTGCTGTCTGTCTGTGGGCCACACATCATGATCACATTGGCACCCTCAGGAAACTTTTTGGAAAGCGCCTCTGCCATCAGCCTTCCAACCTGTTCGTTGTCAAAGCTGATATATAAATCAGCTCCTGCATCCGTAAGCAGTCTGTCATAGGCAATTACCTTAATGCCTGCTTTCTTTGCTTCCTTGACGGTACTGCTTATCTTTACCGCATCTGTAGGAATTACAACAATGACATCCATCCTCTGGTCAATAAAATACCGGATCTGTTCTATCTGTTTTTCCGCATCTCCACTTGCATTCTGAACGTCAACCTCTGCCCCAAGTTCCTGTGCTGTTGATACAAACACATCTCTGTCACGCTGCCACCGCTCAATAACAAAGGAATCAAAGCAAATACCGATTTGAAGCTTTTCTTCCTCTTTCGGTTTATTTTCCGTACTTTCTTCCTGATGGTTACTGCAACCCACCAGACATATCATAAACAAGCCAAGTATTACCCCATATACCTTCTTCATTCTGTTAATCCTCTCTCATTACCGAAGAATACCCTCCCTGTATTCCGTCGGTGTCTGCCCTACTGTCTTTTTGAAAATTCTGCTGAAATAATTTGGATCCTGATAGCCACAGGAAAGACATATTTCTTTCATGCTTGTTTCATTACCCTGGCTTAACAGCTCTTTTGCCCTGGCTATCCTGATTTCTGTTAAATATTCAATAAAATTCTGCCCTGTTTCTTCCTTAAACAGCTTGCTGAAATAATAAGGACTTACATTTACCTCCCTGGACACTTCATCCAGAGAAATATCCTTTTGGAACTGTGCATTTATATATGATTTTGCTTTATCAATAACAGAAACGCAGGATTCCTTTCTGCTTCCCTTCACGTTTCTGCAGGCCGCCTTCATCTTCTCCTCAAACCATTCCCTGATACCGGCTAAGTCCTTTTTTGCCATTAATGTTGGCACATAATCTGTTCGTGACAGGAAATGATAGGTCATACCACCACTTTCGTATGCTCTCTTTTCTGCTAAAAGAACAAATTCCAGACATTTTAAACGAATATCTTCCACATGCTCCCCATAATTCTCCGTCATCCAGTCAAAATACCGTTTTACGCTTTCCTGACAGCCTGCCATGTCGCCTCTTTCAATCTTCTCAAACAGAGCTTTTTCCAACTCAATCGGATAATTCTCTGCATATGCGCAGCCCATCGGATTATCTGCTGTATGCGTAACGCTTCCCTGTGATTGAATCAGACTGTCAAGTGCCTCGTTATAAGATACAATGGCTTCCCTGACAGGCTTTACTGAGCCGATTCCAATTCGAAAGACAACATCTGCCCTGGCTCTTAGCTTTCTGGCAAGCTCTCTTGACTTTTCTATGATCTCAATTCTCTGTTCATAATCAAAGTCCTGTTCCCTGCATGGCATGAATACCGCTATCTTATTTGCCATGACATTTCCGACAATCCCCGGGAAATAGCTCTTGATCAATTCCCGGATATCGCGATAATGATTTTGTATCCTTACTCCGGCTCCGACTGCATTTGTCATATGATTATCCTGCTGGCTGTCTCCGAAAACGATAGCCATCATATAACCATTCTCATATTCTTCAATCCCCAAAAGCTGCTTATAATTATCCGTATCCTCTTCAAAATGCTCCTGGAAAAGAATGGAATAGATAAATCCGCTTTCAATGACCGGAACTACATTTTCAAGCTTCTCCCGGATCATCAGGTCACTGCTTCTCTTATGGCGCTCCGTATCCAGCATTTTTATCGCCTTTTGCATCACTTCGACAATCGCTTCCTGACGAATTGGTTTATTAATATACTCAATTACTCCAAGATTAATGGCCTCTTTTGCATAGTCAAATTTGTCATAAGCACTTACTACGATAAATAACGTGTTTCTATTGTTCTTCCTGATTTCCTTCATAGCCTCAATACCATTGATTCCCGGCATCTGAATGTCCATAAAGGCTATATCCGGCGAAAACTCCTCTGCAAGCTCAATCACTCCTCTTCCTGTCTTCGCAGTCTCAATCTGACAGGTGTCTCCAAAGTTCTTCTCAATAATAAAGCGCAGTGCATCCAGCACAATTCCTTCATCATCCGCCAACATAATTTTATACATCTGCTATACCTCTTCCCAATACAGTTTTATCGCCACTTCCGTTCCCATGTTCTCTCCAACGCTTGTAATCTCCATAACATCCTCTCTGTTATAGAACATGCGAAGACGCTGCATAACATTATCTAATCCGACACCATTGGAATTCTTCGAAATGTCATCACTTTTCAGCCTTCCGGACATGATCTTGTCAATTTTCTCCTGACTCATACCAACTCCGTTATCACGAATGCTGATACATACATATCCCTCTTCTTTTGTCGCGGAAAGTTCGATCCTTCCTTCCCAATCTATATCACGAATTCCATAATTCACACTATTTTCCACAATTGGCTGCAAAATCATACCAGGCATGGATATGGTTCTGCAGGTATCCTCTATCTTCATATTAAAATGAATATCACCGGAAAACCGGACATTCAGAATATAGATATAATGCTCTACCTGAACCAGTTCATCCTCCAAGGTCGTCTCTTCCCTGCTCTTTATGCTATAGCGGAAAAAATCAGCCACATTCTGGACATAGGTATAGGTCCTGTCCGCGCCTTCAAGCATGGCAAGCTGCGCACCGGCATTCAGAGTATTGAACAGAAAATGCGGGTTAATCTGTGCCTGAAGATACTTAAGCTGGGCATCCTTTAAATGATTTTGCATCATAAGCTCCCGTTCTTTCATGGCACTTTCCTGTTCCATGTTCTGACGAATCTGTTTTATGTAAAGGCGGATATTTTGCACCATTTCATTAAATGCATACGTCACAACTCCTATTTCATCCCTAGTCATAACAGGTAAAAGCTCTACCTCAAGATTACCCTCAGCGACCTTATTGGCAGCAAGGGAAAGATCCTTTAGCGGCTGTATCATTTCCCGTGTTAAGATAAATACCAATATGGTGTTTGCAATTGCTACCAGTATTAAAATAACCGTATTTGTCATCTGTGAATACCCGATAGCGGACTGCAAAACCTGATAATTTACGGAGTTTGCAACAAATCGTTGATTATTCAGACTGTAAATATGTGTACTCAAAACATCATAGATTCGTTCTGCTTCTTCATAATATACCTTGTACTTATCTACATTCCGACCTCGTTTGGCATCAATCGCTTTATCAGTAACATTTAAGTATTCTTCAGAAATCCCACGAATATTTTTCTCCATGATCAACAGCTCATTATTTACTGCTTCCTTATTCAGCTTTTTAATCATATCCAAATACTCGTCCTCATACAGAAAATAATCCTGCATCGCATCTGTACTTTTCGTATTCAGATATTCTGTCAGGGAAAAATGTGTATGATCAAGTATGTCCTGTAATTCGTTTAAACTGACATTTGTTGCATAAACATTATCCAGACGATGTATAATCCGGTTCATGCTTTGGTATAATACAAGATTTACAACAAGGAGCACAAAGCTTGTCAGCAGGAAAACAACAATCAGTTTCACCTGTATGGATTCTTTCTTTCCTTCCTTTGCTTTTCCGGTCTTATTGAATATCTGTCTCATTTTTCATATATTCCTCTATGTTTTCTACTGTAATTAAGCTTGCCTCTACCGATTTATAGCCGCTGACATGACCTTTTTCCCAATATTCTGTCATTGCTTCTATACACTTGATTCCCATATTCTGAGTATCAAAGGTCACAGTCGCCTGTAATATCTCTTTTTGTATAGCCTCCAGAATTGTGTTTGAGCTGTAGCAGCCAATAATTTTTACTTCACCTACTTTATTAAAATCAACAGCTGCCTGACATGCACTGGTCGTACTGATCTTATCCAGACAGATCAATACATCAGGAAGCTCCTCCTCCTTTAAAAAAATATCTCTTACCGTCTCCTCGGCACCAAAGGTTCCTTCATCCTGTATGGCCATTGCAAAAATCTTATATTGATTCCTTGTGTTTTTCCCTAATGCCTCGCTGATTCCCGAATAAATAATGTTCTGGCTTGTATTAGCCTCATTACGGTTCATCAGGATACAGATTGTCTTTACATCATCCTCAATATTCTGCAAAACCTCTCTTCCCAGTGTCTGCCCCAAATTATAGCTGTTTATTCCCACATAGCATTGTCTTGTACTTTGTGTAGAATCTGACAGTACTGTCATAACAGGGATTCCGCGCTCCTCCGCCCTTGAAATCTCCTGTATGAGCTGTTCACTGTCATCGCCCTCAATAATAATACCATCCACGGAAGCATCGATGGCAATTTTTATGAGCTCCTGTTTGGAATATGCAATCGGAAGATTTTCACCATACATTTCGATATAATATCCCTGCTCCTCTCCCTCCTGTCTTGCGCTTTCGTATACCTCTTTCCAGAAAGTATCCTCTTTATTTTCTACAATCATGGCAATATGCCTGTCATAAGTAGTCAGGTTCTCTTCTTCCTGAACTACCTTTTCTATCATGTACTTAAAATAGAAAATACTTCCTGCCGTTAAGACAGCTATTGCAAGCAAAAAGCATATGATTACCTTGTTAAATAGTCCTTTTTTCTTCTGATCCATGGTATATTCCTTGCCGATTTATAATATATACTGGTAACTATTCTGAACTACATTCGCAAAATCGCTCTTTCTGAGCTTTCCTTTTGCTCATGTAGTTACTTCGCCATATAAATCTGTAAAAATCTGACCATAAATGGTCAATTTGTTACAGATTTGCATGGCTCTGAATAGTTACATATACTGTTATTTTACCACATTTTGTTAACATAAAAAAGCGTTTACTCAACACAG
>JALEWA010000103.1 GCA_022788085.1 Lachnospiraceae bacterium | reverse complement strand
GAAGAATCGGAATCTTCCCACAGCTTGTGAAGGGTTTCCTGAATTTCGGCTGCGGCCTTATTACTCTGATCTGCAAGCTGCTGAATCTCAGAAGCGACAACTGCAAATCCTTTTCCCTGTTCTCCGGCTCTGGCTGCTTCGATGCTGGCATTTAAGGAAAGAAGAGTGGTCTGGTTGGCGATATTGGTAATCACATCTGTCATTTTGCTGACATCCTGTACGGAATCATGTGTCTGTGAAGTCTGTTTGGAAACAGTCTGTACAGCTTCGCGGACTTTACTCATATTTTCGTTTAATTCATTTAAGATATTCTTTGCATGGTTAGAAGCTTCCGACATTGCAGCGGTTGTTTCCGTCAGGGCATCTACCTGTTCCCTGGTCCGTTCAATCATATTTCCCATTTCCGATACACTATCTCCTGCGGATACAGCTCCCTGTGCCTGTGATGTGGAATTGGTCGCAATAATCTGAATATTCTGGTCAATCTGCTTAACAGAAGAAATTGCTTCTTTTGTCTGTTTAAAAGAGAAACTGGTAGTATCATTCAGTACTTGGCATTGTTCCTGCACTTGATTGATAATGGTGCCAAGGCGTTTCTCAAGTCCTTTGATGCTTCTGCACAGATCTCCTATGACATCTTTTCGGGTCAGTAGTTTCTGTTCCATTTTAAATCCCAGATGTCCTTCTTCGATCATGGATACATATGAAATTCCCTGAGAAATATTTTTGACAAGTCCGTATGCAATAATATATACAATGACACTAATCAGAATGGTTAAGAAGAGGGTCACAATTCCTGTATATACTTTGGTATCATGGACAATCTTATGAACATCCTGATAATTCTTGCCAACAAACAGCATACCTATAATATCTTTTGTGCCGGTCTGATACAGTGGGACATAGTAGCCGGCATACCTTGTGTTCAATACGTCAATGTTGTCATTCTCATATTCTTTCCCCTGATTTAATACCTCAGTTACCGGTGCACCGGTTATTTTTGTATTGATCTGCCGGTTGCCGTTTCCGTCTACAAGTGTAGTAAGATAACGGGTATCTCCATAGAATACGGTGACATCATAGCCTGAATTTTCTTTTAAAGCATCCAGAAAATCCGTGTCCAGGGACAGGTCTACTTCTCCGACATATAAATCCCCGTCTTTTATCTGATATTCGCCCCCGTTTCCCAGCGTATCCAGCAAAGTGTTTGCCATGACGGCTGTTGCCTGCATTCCTTCATATGTTGCCTGCATGGTTCCTTTCTCCAGCTGATATGTGGATGACATATATTGTATCAGGCTGACAATAATTGCAGGCAGTAAAGCAAGTAAAACAATTTTTGACCTAAGTTTCATATCCTTTCTTCCTTTCGTATATAAAATATAAAAAATTAAAATAATGTACATTTTATAAAATTACAATATAATTCTACATACATTTTATATTAAATTCAATAATAAACAAAAAAAAATACAATTTAAATACAATATACAGTCAATTATGGTTTTTACGACAACCATGAAAACATTAAGGATTTATTATCATCTCATTATTGCATTTAGGTGTTTGAGTATATAAAATTAACCATAGAGTTTCTTTTGTAGGTAAGAAAGCAGGAAAAAGGATTGATTTATGATAAAGGAAAGGATGAAGATATGATACAGGAAAAATGTCCCTATGCGGAAAAATGCGGAGCCTGCCATATTGGGCAGACAAGCTATGAAGAAGAACTGACCGCAAAGAAAAAAACAGTGGAGCAATACGTCGGCAAATACTGCAAGGTCAATGATGTTGCAGGTATGTACTATCCTTTTCATTACAGAAATAAGGTACATGCAGTATTTGGAAGGTTAAAAGACGAGGTAATTGCCGGAACATACAGCGAAGGGACCCATACCATCGTCCCGGTTCAGGATTGCCTGATTGAAGATACACAGGCGTCAGCAATTATAAAAACAGTCACAGAACTGGTAAAATCCTTCAAAATCTGGGTATATAATGAGGACACAGGGCGCGGTATCATCCGTCATGTGCTTGTACGCAAGGGCATGTCAACCAAGCAGATCATGGTAGTACTTGTAACTGCCTGTCCTGAATTCCCACATAAGAATAATTTTGTGGCAGAGCTAAGAAAACGCCATCCGGAGATTACGACCATTGTACAGAATATCAATGAGCAGAATACCACGATGGTGCTTGGAGAGAGAAATAAACCTCTTTATGGGGAAGGCTATATTGAGGATGTGTTATGCGGACTGCGTTTCCGCATCTCTCCCAACTCTTTCTATCAGGTAAATTCAGCCCAGACACAGGTGTTGTATAAAAAAGCAATCCAGGCAGCAGGATTAACTGGTAAGGAGACAGTAATTGATGCCTATTGTGGTATCGGTACAATTGGTATGGCAATGGCTCCCAAAGCTGGCAAGGTGCTTGGTATTGAACTTAACCGGGATGCCGTGAAGGACGCAAAGGCAAATGCAAAACGCAATAATATCAATAATATTCATTTTGTCGCAGCAGATGCGACTGAATATATGACACAGATGTCAGAAAATGGTGCGAAGGCAGACGTTGTTGTTATGGATCCCCCAAGAAGCGGCAGTACCGAGGAATTTATTCAGGCAGTGTCCGTTCTGTCACCAGCTAAAGTTGTATATGTATCCTGCAATCCCGAGACGCTTGGCAGAGACTTGGAAATATTTCAAACGAAGGGCTATCAGGCAGTGGAGGCATGGCCGGTCGATATGTTTGGATGGACTAACCACGTGGAGACGGTTGTTCTTTTGTCCCAACGGAAAGCGGATGATGTAATTGAGGTTGAGATAGAGTTGGATGAGCTTGATTTGACTTCAGCGGAGAGTAAGGCGACTTATAAGGAAATTCAGGAGTATGTGCTGAAAGAACATGGGTTGAAGGTTTCTAATCTCTATATTTCACAGGTAAAAAGAAAGTGTGGAATAGAGGTTGGGGAGAATTATAACTTGCCTAGGTCTGAAGATAGCAGACAGCCTCAGTGTCCGGAGGATAAGGAAAAGGCTATTAGGGATGCGCTTGAGCATTTTAGGATGGTGTAATAAGTGTTGAAAGATAGACCTTATCATCACAAAGTCGGTCAGTCGATTTGCAAGAAATACCGTTTATTCCCTAACAACAGTCAGAGAACTGAAGGAAAAAGGTGTGGAGATTTATTTCGAGAAAGAGAATAGCTGGACCCTTGATGCAAAGGGGAGCTTCTTATTACGATAATGAGTTCCCTAGCACAGGAGGAATCCAGATCCATTTCAGAGAATACCACATGGGGAAAAAGAAAAATGTTTGCAGACGGAGGGCGAGCATTGGATTTAAACACTTTCTGGGGTATGACAGAGGACCCGATGGCGAATTTATCATCAACGAAGAGCAGGCGGTAACCGTCAGATATATTTACAAGAGATATCTTGAAGGGTATTCCACATACAAGATTGCCTGTGAACTTACCTAAATGGGAGTGAAGACCTGCCGGGAAAGATAAATGGCATCCAAGTTCGGTGATGAGTATCCTTCAGAATGAAAAGTACAAAGGGGATGCCATTTTGCAGAAGACATTTACAAAGGATTTCCTGACTCATAAGCTGGTAGTCAACAATGGCGAAGTGCCACAGTATTATGTGGAAGGACACCATGAGGGCATTGTGACAGCCGACCAATTCGACCAAGTTCAGGCAGAAATTTTAAGGCGAAAGGGTATGCAGAAGTATAGTGGAGTTGGACTGTTTTCTTCCATAATAAAGTGTGGAGAATGTGGTTCTTGGTACGGAGCCAAGGTCTGGCATTCCAATGACAAGTACAGAAAGGTCATCTACAGATGCAATAACAAATATGCCGATGGCTGCAAGTGCAAAACACCACACA
>JALEWA010000052.1 GCA_022788085.1 Lachnospiraceae bacterium | reverse complement strand
GGTCGAGATATCCTTAACGGATGTTGTAAAATGCCTGACCGGACAGAACATAGATGAAACCATGCAGAGGATTCTATGGGATATCAGAATTCCAAGAGCGTTTGCCGCAATGATACTTGGGGGAGCGCTTGCTCTTGCAGGATACCTTTTACAGACCTTTTTCCATAATCCAATTGCAGGTCCTTTTATTCTGGGCATTTCTTCGGGTGCAAAAATGATTGTTGCGCTTGTTATGGTGCTTGTACTTGGAAGAGGGATGCGGATCAGCTCTGTAGCCCTTATTCTGGCAGCATTTGTGGGAGCTATGATTTCAATGGGTTTTGTACTGCTTATGTCACGAAGGGTAAAGAATATGTCAATGTTGGTAGTCAGCGGAGTCATGATTGGGTATATCTGTTCTGCAGTGACGGAGCTTGTTATTACTTTTGCAAATGATGCAGATATTGTGAATCTTCATAATTGGTCACAGGGAAGCTTTTCCGGTATGACGTGGAGTAATGTAGCAGTAATGACAATCGTTGTATTTGTTACAGCAGCAATAATTTTTATGATGTCAAAGCCGCTAAGCGCTTATCAGCTTGGGGAAGCATATGCCAAAAATATGGGTGTGAATATCAGGGTACTTCGGATTATGCTGGTGGTTTTATCAAGTGTTCTGTCAGCTTGTGTTGTTGCTTTTGCAGGACCGATATCCTTTGTCGGTGTGGCGGCACCACATCTTGTAAAGAATCTGTTAGGAACGACGAAGCCAATTCTAATGATTCCGGCATGTTTCCTTGGAGGAAGTGCTTTTTGTCTGATATGTGATTTACTGGCAAGGATGTTATTTGCACCGACAGAACTGAGCATCAGTACGGTAACAGCTGTATTTGGGGCACCGGTTGTTCTGTGGGTAATGGCAAGACGCAGGAAAGAAAGGGTAGTGTAAAGCTTTTGAGCAGAGAAAAGTATTATTTTACAACACAGGAAATGAGTGTTGGATACGATGGGAAGCCATTGATTCAGAATATTGAGCTTGGACTGGAACGGGGAGAAATCCTTACTCTGATTGGACCAAACGGGGCAGGAAAGTCTACAGTATTAAAGAGTATTGCAAGACAGCTAAAGCTGATTCATGGAACGGTATATCTTGACAGAAGAAATATGACACAAATGTCAGGAGAAGAACTGTCACAAACAATGGCGGTTGTACTAACGGAAAAAATGCAAACGGAAATGATGACTTGTGAAGAAGTTGTTGCAACCGGGCGCTATCCGTATACCGGCCGGTTCGGAATCCTGTCAAAAGAGGATTACCGCAGCGTAGAGGAAGCAATGGAGCTTGTGCATGTTACTGCAATCAGGGAACAGGACTTTACAAAAATCAGTGATGGACAAAGACAGCGTGTCATGCTTGCCCGTGCTATTTGTCAGGAACCGGAAATTATTATTCTGGATGAGCCGACTTCCTATCTCGATGTGAAGTATAAATTGGAATTCTTATCTATTTTACAGGAATTGCGAAGGAAAAAGGGACTGACTGTTATTATGTCCTTACATGAGCTTGAGCTTGCGGCAAGAGTTTCGGATAGGATACTTTGCATCAAGGGTGAAACAATAGAGCGCTTCGGGAAACCGGAGGAAATCTTTGTGCCCGATTATATACGCTATCTGTTTGGCATAGAGGCAGGAAGCTTTGACGAAGAAAACAGCAGTATGGAGCTGGAAGCGCCAAGGGGAAGTGCAGAGGTCTTTGTTATTGCGGGAGGAGGAACAGGAAGAAATGTGTACCGGCAGCTACAAAGAGCAGGAGTACCTTTTGCAACGGGTATTTTATATGAGAATGATGTGGATTATCCGGTGGCAAAGGCGTTAGCTTCGCAAGTGATTGGGGCCAAGGCATTTGAACCGATTTCAGAGGAGCTGCTCAATGAGGCAAAGAAAAAGCTCAAATCCTGTGAAAGAGTTATTTGTTGTAAGAAGAAGTTCGGAACGTTTGATATGGCGAATTCTGCGCTTCTATGCTTTGCAGGAGATTGCGGTATGGAAGTAAGCTATGCGGTATTGGAAGAAGAATAGTTATGATCATCAACAATAGAAGGTATTCTGATAAAGAAAGGATTGGATAGAGCATGGCGAAGGTTATCATGGTTCAGGGAACGATGTCAAATGCAGGAAAGAGTCTTTTGGTAGCAGGACTTTGCAGGATATTTAAGCAGGATGGGTATCGTGTGGCACCGTTCAAATCACAGAATATGGCATTGAACTCCTTTATTACGGAGGAAGGACTTGAGATGGGAAGAGCACAGGTCATGCAGGCAGAGTCGGCAGGCATCAAGCCTCTTGTGTGCATGAATCCGATTCTTCTCAAGCCAACAAATCACATTGGTTCGCAGGTCATTGTCAATGGAGAAGTGCTTGGAAATATGAATGCAAGGGATTATTTTGCATATAAGAAGCAGCTGATTCCTGATATCAAAAAGGCATTCCGAAAGCTTGAGGGCATGGCTGATATTATCGTGATTGAGGGTGCGGGAAGTCCGGCTGAAATCAATCTAAAGGAAAACGATATTGTAAACATGGGAATGGCAAA
>JALEWA010000238.1 GCA_022788085.1 Lachnospiraceae bacterium | reverse complement strand
ACCTGATATGTCATGACAGACTCCACACAAACACCAAGATAAAGGTTCCACTTATATGCGAAAAGCAAAATGGCAGAAGCAACGCTGACTGTTACCAGTAAGACAACTACAACAAAAACTCTTCCCTGTCTTACTTCCTTCTCGCTATCTCTTTTCCTATTTCCAAACTCTTCTGATTTTTTACCTAAAAAATATCCTTCTAATCTACTAATCAGATTACCGATTGCCCGTATCGGATGCGGCAGCCAATACGGATCACCCAATAACATATCCAGAAGAAATCCTGCTATAAACGCTGTAATGTGATATCCCATTTTTCCTCATCCTTATTCTTGTTCAAGCTGCATACAAAGCCTTCCCCATTCCTGACCTGATAGTCAAAATAATCCCCACCACACAAGCTGCTTAGTAACGCCATAATCGTGCCACCATGTACAATCACCGCCACTGTTCTTTCTTCCTGCAAAAGTTGCATCATCCTATCCATTCCCTGCATACATCGTTTCATAAATGCCTCTCTGCTCTCCCCATTTGGGAATGGTAATGTGCCATTGCTGTCAATCCATTCCTGATAACGTTCATCATCTTTTAAATCCTCGTAATTCTTTCCTTCAAAATCCCCAAAATCCATTTCTACCCATTCCGGTATTTCCTTCTTGGGAACAAGCGGATAAAGAAGCCTGGCTGTTTCCCTGCATCGTCTCATGGGACTTATAAAAACCATCTCTGCTTCCGGATAATGACTCTGCCGGTAAGCCTGTAACAGCTTTTCCCTTCCTTCTAAGGAAAGGGCTTCCTCTGTTCTTCCTAAGTAGCGTTGTTCCTTATTTGCTGCTGTTTCTCCATGCCTTATGAAAATCAGTGTTATTTGATTCTCTGTCCGATTCCGCATATAACTCTCTCCACACTCTCTGCCCGCTTTGCAAGCCTGATTAAAATTCTTCCAAGCCTTTCACGGTATTCTCTCTCAAAAGGCTCCATCGGCACAATCCCGTTTCCGACCTCATCACTAATAAGAATACAATCAGGATTCTGTCCCAGAAATTCCTCTATTTCCTCTTCCGGACACTTACCCTGTTCCAGACTGCTTCTTACCCAGCTATGAAGATGGTTCACAATCATTTTTTTACATGACACGTGTGTCATTTCTATTTTACCATCCAGTATGACGCTATCCTGCATATCATAATTTTCCTTTACATAGTCAAGCTTTCCCTGCGCATAACCACCAATTACCAGTTTCATCCTGCTATTCCTCCATATCTCATCATCGGTAGCATCGAAATACCTTGAAAATGTCTGTGTCGATGCTATATTAATTCTTTTTAAAGCAGGTAGCATCGAAAAGTTCATCATATGCCTATATCGATGCTTTTTTCCTTATTCCCCAAAAACAAGTAACATCGAAACATTCAATATATGCATTTTCCGATGCTTTTTTCTTCATTTTTCAAAAAAATCAGCATCGATATATTGCATTTTTATTAATTCCGATGTTGAGAATTGAAAAAATGGGGTTTTTGAGCATCGGAAAAATGATTATGGACTATTTTCGATGCAAAATGGGATTAAACAACATATATGGACAAAATAAACATAGGGATCGAGTCTCGAGTGACTACCTTCCCACCATCTGAAATACTGACACCACAACCATCATGCAGCCCTCACAAAGAACCACAAAATATCCTGCCGTATCTCCGGTAATGCCACCCAGTTCCTTTCTTGTGCGGTAGTAATAATAGATAAATGCTGCCACTGCTGCAAGAACTGCTGCGATTCCATAAAAAAATGACTGCCAGAGCATAAACACAATACATGCTATTCCCTGTATGACCAATACACTGACTACAATTCTTTTATGCGAAGTGCTTGCAAAGAGAAACAGCATCCCTTCCTTTTTCGCTGACGGAAAGGTCACGACACCAATTCCACTAAGCACTCTTGCAAGAACGAATCCGGCACTGACAACTGCCAGCGGCTTAATATCCCTGATTTCTGAAAAAGCACCCACATACAGCAATGCATAAGTTCCCAGCATAATGACCGAAAAGGCTCCAATATGGGAATCCTTAAGAATCTCCAGCTTTCTTTCCCGTGGCTGATAGGAATGAAAGGCATCCATCGTATCCATAAAACCATCTACATGAAAGCCACCCGTAATAATCAGTGGAATCGCTGTCCCAATCAGAGAATAGCATAGTGTTCCTACCGCACAGTGATTGCAAAATCTTCCCCACAGATATACCAGCGCCCCTATCACGGCACCAACCCAGGGGAAAAAGCAAAGCACGTATTTCATATCCTCTTCCTTCCATGTAAACTGTGGAACCGGAATCGAAGAATATAAGGAAAATGCGATAAAAAATGATTTTATTACTGTCATATGTCTATTCCTTTCGTGTACTGCAAACTAGCGGAATGCCGACTACCACCTCTATCACTTCATCTGCCTGACCTGCAAGCCGCTCATTGATACGTCCCAGTGCTGCAAGATATTCCATTGTGGAAGCGTCATAGCAAATCCCATCCTCAAACACATTGTTGGAAACAATCACAAGCTCTGTCACATCTCTATGCAGCAGATTTATTTCGTGCATGACTTTTTCCACCACCTCGTCTGCTTTTTTTGTTTTTTCTCCACAAAACATCTCATTTGCTACCAGGTTAGACATACATTCCAGCAGTACTGCCTTTTCCCCCTGTTTCATTTGTGTCAAGGCCTCTGCGATAGAGACAGGCTGCTCTATTGTTAGAAAACCTTTTCCCTGCCTTAGCCTTCTGTGACGTTCTATTTTCCTGCGCCCTTCCTTATCAAAAACCTGCATCGTTGCCAGATAATACTTGTCTTTTCCCATAGAATGGGAAGCTATATAGGATTCTGCATATTCCGATTTTCCACTTCCGCTTCCCCCAATGATTAATGTCATCATTTTCACACTTGCCTCACATACTGTTCTATCTGTATATCCTCAAAGGTGCTTCCTGTGTCATAAACTGCCATCGCCATGTCGAGCAATGCAAACATCATGACAGCTCCTGTTCCTTCCCCTAAAGCAAGCCCCGCATCAATAACAGGCTTTAGTGCCAGTTCTTCCATTAATCTTCTGACTGCCGGCTCTTTACCGTTATGAGAGGGTAACAGATAATTCCTTACACCTGGTAACAGCCTTTCCGCTACCAGAGCCGCAACTAAACTAATCACTCCGTCCAGCACAATCGGAATATGATAAATTGCTCCACCAATACATACACCTGCAAGTCCTGCTATATCAAGTCCACCAACCGTACTAAGAACCTTCAAAGCATCTGCATCTCGTAACTTGTAATGCTCCAATGCCTGTGCAATTACCTGCTGTTTTCTTGCAAGACCACTATCACTTAAGCCTGCGCCTCTTCCGGTAAGCTCTGCCGCTTCACAAACCAGCAAGGCTGTCGCAACGGCACTGCTCGTTGTCGTATTTCCGATTCCCATTTCTCCGGTCGCAAGAAGCTGATACCCTTTCTCCTTGCATTCTTCTACCATTTCTATTCCAACCAGGATTGCTCGAATTGCCTCTTCCTCTGTCATGGCAGGTTCTTTGCTGAAATTAGCTGTTCCATAACGAATCTTTCTCTGAACCATTCCATCGATTCGTTCCTTTTGATTGATACCGATATCAACCGGAATCGTATCTACACCAATTACTGCTGCCATTTTCCCAACTGAAGACTGCTTTCTGACCATGTTCCTTGCGACAGCGGCTGTTATCTCCTGGCCGGACTGACTGACGCCCTCTTTCACGATGCCATTATCCGCACACATGATAATGACAGCCTTCTTGGAAATATCCAGCTTTGTTGTTCCTGTAATCGCTCCCATCTGTGCAAATAAGTCTTCAAAGTCTCCCATACTGTCTAAGGGCTTTGCAACTGCATCCCACTTTTGGTGAACTGCTCTTTTCAGCTCTTCCTTGGGGCTTTCTATTTGTATGGAAAGTAGTTCCTTTTTTGTGACTTTATTCCATACGTGCTTCTCGAAGCATTCCATAAATTTCCTCCATATTCAGATGCTTACGCAAAGTATCCGCAAGCTTGTCATACTGTGTTTCCTTAAAGCTTTGATAATCCATCTGTGTTAAGCCTTCCAGATTCATTCCTTTTTTTCTGGCAAGCGCCTGAACCATAGTGGCTGCAATCTGACCACAGTCAAATAGTCCATGTATATAGGAGCCATATACATTCTCTCGTTCTCCGGTTATAACCGGATTCGCACATTGCTCTTCCGATTCCTCCCGATTGTACTGTGTTCTTCCCATATGAAGCTCATAGCCCGTATAGCTTTCTCCTGAGAGCTCTGAAAAAATGCCCTGAAGCTGATTTATGATACCAGTTACCTGACCTCGCTTCTTTTCCTTTTCTAATGAAGTAATTATCGGTAACAGTTCCATGCCCCGCATAGAGCCACCCTCTTCTACGCTATCTGTGTCTAAAATCCGTTTTCCAAGCATCTGATATCCGCCACAGATGCCAAACACCGGAATTTCCTCTGACAGCTCCTTTACCGCTGCCTCCAAGCCATTCTGCCTCATCCATTTCAAGTCTCCCATGGTATTCTTACTTCCCGGAAGAAAAATCATATCAGGTTGATGCAGTTCCTGCACCGAGGTCACATAGCGCACCGTCACTCCCTTCAACTGTTCAAACACATGAAAATCCGTAAAATTAGAAATACGCGGATAACGAATCACTGCAAGGTCAATGCACCCTTGCGTCTTATTCAGAAAGCGCTCTGTCAGACTGTCCTCGTCCTCAAGTGACAGCTCCATATAGGGAATGACTCCCGTTACCGGAATTCCCCCACGCTCCTCAAGCATTTGAATTCCCGGTTCCAGAATCGACTTGTCTCCGCGGAATTTGTTGATGCATAATCCCTTCACTCTGGTTTTTTCATCATCCTCTAACAGCATTAACGTACCTAAAAGCTGTGCAAAGACGCCACCTCTGTCAATATCACCAACCAAAAGCACAGGAGCATCCACAAGTTTTGCCATTCCCATGTTTACAATATCGTTTTCCTTTAGATTGATTTCAGCCGGACTTCCCGCACCCTCAATCACGATAATATCAGCCATGCCCTCAAGCTTTCGGAATGCCTTTTTGATATCAGGAATCAGCTGCTTCTTA
>JALEWA010000198.1 GCA_022788085.1 Lachnospiraceae bacterium | reverse complement strand
AGGTATCTACACAGCGTTCCGCACTTGGTGCTGTTCAGAACAGATTAGAGCATACCATTAAGAACTTAGACAATGTTGTAGAGAATACACAGAGCGCAGAATCTGCAATCCGTGATACTGATATGGCAGAAGAGATGGTTAAGTACTCTAATGCAAATATCCTTTCACAGGCAGGTCAGTCAATGCTTGCACAGGCTAACCAGTCTAACCAGGGTGTATTATCTATTCTCTAATCATAGAAGAATAGAATATCATTCTTAAGAAGTAAACAGTTCTATAATAGAATTACCGGTGGAGATTTCTTCACCGGTAATTTTGCTAAAAGGCAAGGAAGCCGTTGGATACATTTATTTTCAAGGAGGAAAATATGGTAGTACAGCACAATCTACAGGCAATGAATGCAAACAGAATGTTAGGTGTTACTCAGAATACAGTATCAGGCTCTACCGAGAAGCTTTCCAGTGGATATAAGATCAACCGTGCAGCCGATGATGCGGCAGGACTATCTATTTCAGAGAAGATGAGAAAGCAGATAAGAGGTCTTTCAAAAGCATCAGCCAATGCAGAAGATGGTATCTCATCTGTACAGACAGCAGAGGGTGCCCTTCAGGAAGTCACTGATATGTTGCAGAGAATGAATGAGCTGGTAGTACAGGCGGCAAATGGAACCAACTCTATCACGGACCGTCAATACATACAGGATGAAATTGACCAGCTGGTAACAGAGGTTGATCGTGTTGCAGAGACTACAAAGTTCAATGAAACTTATCTGCTAAAAGGCGATGGAACAAAAGAAACTACAAAGGTTTATACAGCGAAGTATGCGATAACCTACTCAGAAAATATGGGAACTGTTACAAAAACCGCTTCTGGCGGCGCAACAGGAGAAGTAAAATATAAGATTGATTATATCGGAGATGATAATCTCTATGTAGTAAAGTCGGAGGAGATGGAAAAACCGGGCGAAACGCCGACTTCTGCTGATTTTATTACAAAAGGTGAAGACGTTACAAAATATTTATTTGATGCGAAACTGGATGTGAATGGTAAAATTGAGAATACTCTTAGCTATGATGGAAACTATGCTATCTTTAAAAATGCAAAGTTACCTGATGCGGGAGCTTTCACCTATGCAAATGGTCAGATTACGATTACGGATACAGACAAATATGCCTTTTTCTATGATACAGAGACAAATACCATTACTAAAATGGATTCAGGGAAAGATTTGTCTAAGTATTTAGATGTAGAAATCAATGGTGGCAATATGACGGATATCGCAGTTAAGGATAGGTACCGCCTTGTTAAGATTGCTACGGAAAACAGTCCTTTACTTGCTCCATATAATCAAGTAGACAATCAACTGGGAACAGTAAAAATAACGACAAAAGAGGAATGTGAAGCGAATCGTTCTATGAAACAGCTTTTTGATGCGCATGGAGAGCAGGTCTCAGGGATAGCATTGAATGACTATTTTGATTCCAATGGAAAATATACAGGAGGACTTTATGCTGATTCGCAGGCGACACATGCAGTGACAGAAGTTGGTGTGAATGGCAAGTATAAGTTAGGTGATTATATTACTAAGAATACAGCAGAAGTAACTGCAGACTTAAGCTTTAGCCTCCATGTAGGAGCTGATTCAGCAAGAACTAACAAGATTGAAACGAAGATTCAGTCTATGTCAGCTGCTTCTCTTGGTATTAATAAGCTTAAGAGTACATCTGTAGGTATTGTGGATAAGGCAGGCAATAATGCAACCGATGCAATCGATGTGATTTCAGCTGCATTACAGAAGGTATCTACACAGCGTTCTGCACTTGGTGCTGTTCAGAACAGATTAGAGCATACCATTAAGAACTTAGATAATGTCGTGGAGAATACACAGAGTGCAGAATCAGCAATCCGTGATACAGATATGGCAGAAGAGATGGTAAAGTACTCTAATGCGAATATTCTTTTACAGGCAGGTCAGTCAATGCTTGCGCAGGCTAACCAGTCTAACCGGGGCGTATTATCTATTCTCTAATCTATAAAAATGGAATATCATTTTTAAGAAATAAATAGTTCTATAATAAACTTACCGGTGGAGATTATCTTCACCGGTAAGTTTGATAAAAAGCAAGACTCTTATGACATTTGGCATATGAGGAATCTTATGTTGAGCTTGCAAAAAGATTATGTTATGATAGGTACAAATTGAAAAATATATAATTGTGTTAGAATATTCTGAATCGTGCATAATATTTTAATGGTATAACGATTAAGTAACGAAATAGTTATGCTATAGCGAGAGATTCTGAAATAGGTTTTGGGAAGAGGTGACTAAGAGTGCTGTCTGAACTGAAAATAGAGCGATATAGAGGAATTCGAAATCTTGAACTAAAAGATTTAGGAATGGTGAATATTATTGCAGGGGCAAATAATACTGGAAAAACTAGCATTTTAGAGATTATTGAAAGTCTGGAAGCTCCCGATAATCTAAGAGCATGGAGGATGATTGGACGCAGGGAAGGAAATTCACCAAGGATGGTCACTACTGTGTACGATACAATGAAGTCATTATTTCCATTAGATGTGCATGATTCGGATATGATCATTTCTTATAGTGGAGTATATAACAGTAATCCTTTTGAAATTGAAATAAAGGGGAAATCCTTTGAAACAATTGTATCTGACAGACAATTGGATAGATTGTATGCATATAAAATGTCTGCTGATTTAGAGGAAGCGGATAATGTGAATGAATATGAAACAGGAGCGATTGAGATACAATACAGAATAAATAGGGAAGCATGTGGGGAAGATATTGTATATCAAGTGCAAAGAGGACTGCCAAATGGTCAGGAGAGTAATACGAGAAGTGTAGTAAGCAATGTTGTGTATATTTCACCTACACAGCATGCTCAAAATTTTGTTTTTTTAGATTCTTTGTTGACAGATCCTGACATATATGAACAATTTGTTGATATAATGAGGGAATTTGATTCTGGATTTGTTTCTATAAATTCTGTTGCAGAAGAGAGAACTTGGGGAAGAAAATACGTTGTATTATCAAAGAATCATAGAGAAGGATTGCTACTAAATGCGTATGGTGACGGAATGAAAAAAGCGATGTTGCTTTTGAGCGCTGTATTACGGGCAAAGGATGGTATCTTATTACTTGATGAATTTGAAACAGCTATTCATAATTCTGCAATGGAAAATGTGTTTAGTTGGATTTTGAATACTGCTAAAAAAATGAATGTTCAGGTATTTATGACATCACATAGCATTGAAGCAATTGAAACAGTATTAAAATGTTGTCCAAATATTCAAGATGAAATGCGCATGATTACACTCGTAAATGTAGAGGATGTTGTTAAAGTACGCAATGTAAATGCAAAGAAAGCGATTCAATTGTTAGATGAATATGGAATGGAGTTAAGATAAGTGAAAACTATTATATTTTGTGAAGGAACCACAGATCTATTAATGATACAATTTGTGCTCCAGTATAAATATGATTGGAAATATCAGGGATTTGTTGAAAATTCCGTATCCAATAGGTTACTAAAGCGAATATTGAAAAAGGATGGAGATTTGGTTGAAATCAATTCCTGTGGTGGTATGATGAATATTCCAAATGAAATGTCAAAATTGAAGGATAAGTTAGAATTAGCTACGAAAAGAGATGAATTATATGATAAGGTCATCGTTATGATCGATCATGATACAATGACTACGAATGCCGAATTCCTGGATAAAATAAATGAAAAACTTGAAACAGATTTTAAGGAATATCATATGAATACAGATGTTGAATGGAGTATATATAATGGTGTTTTCGGTAATTATGTAGTGCCATTTTTTATTAAGTGCATTCCGGAAAGTGAGACAGGGGCAATTGAAACAGTACTTTTAGAAGCGCTGGGAACAGATGAGTTGGAAAAAGGATTGATTTCTGACAGTAAGAAATTTATTGAAGAAACTGCGGAGAATCAAAATCGTTATCTGCAGAAAAAATCAAGAGTATGTAAAGCTATATTCAATACATATTTTGCAATCAGAACTCCTGAAGAGAAGTATGATGAAAGGGCAAGAGTGCTTAAGGCCTACGATTGGAGGAATAATCCGGTATTAAGTCAAGGCTTTGATTTTTTGGATATTTCTGCACAACATTAGACCATGATAATGTGCACAAAGAAGGTTGAAACATACCTTCTTTTTTAATAAAAATAAATAGATAAAAACAAATATTATTGTAATTGTGTAAACAATATAATAAAATTATAATATCAGAGTATAAGTTATGTATAGCTGTGATGTATGTATTATGTAGAAAAGGCAAGGATGCCATTTATATTCAAGGAGGAAAATAATATGATAGTACAGCACAATTTACAAGCAATGAATTCTAACAGAATGTTGGGAATAACCCAGAAAACAGTAGCAGGTTCCACAGAGAA
>JALEWA010000254.1 GCA_022788085.1 Lachnospiraceae bacterium | reverse complement strand
GTCTGGGCTCTTTCCCTTTTGACTGCCCAACTTATCTCGTGCAGTCTGACTCCCGTGAAGCATCATCATGGCATTCGGAGTTTGATAACCTTTGGTAAGCTTTGACGCCCCCTAGGGTATTCAGTGCTCTACCTCCATATGACTCTCACGAGGCTAGCCCTAAAGCTATTTCGAGGAGAACCAGCTATCTCCGGGTTCGATTGGAATTTCTCCCCTATCCACACCTCATCGCCACCCTTTTCAACGGATGTGCGTTCGGACCTCCAACACCTTTTACGGCATCTTCATCCTGGACATGGATAGATCACCCGGTTTCGGGTCTGCGTATGCTGACTAAAGCCCTATTAAGACCTGGTTTCCCTTCGGCTCCGCACCTAAAGTGCTTAACCTTGCCAGCATCCGCAACTCGCCGGACCGTTCTACAAAAAGTACGCGGTTCACCATATAAAGGTGTTCCACAGCTTGTAAACACAGGGTTTCAGGTTCTCTTTCACTCCCCTCCCGGGGTCCTTTTCACCTTTCCTTCACAGTACTATGCGCTATCGGTCACTGAGGAGTATTTAGCCTTACGGGGTGGTCCCCGCTCATTCCATCAAGGTTTCTCGTGTCTCGATGTACTCTGGATCCTGCCATGTCCGCTCACCTTTCACTTACGGGGCTCTCACCCTCTATGGCCGGTCTTTCCAGGACCGTTCTGTTAGGCTTGCAGAATCAATTATGCAGTCCGAACCCCGGAGTGCACGCACTCCGGTTTGGGCTCTTCCGCTTTCGCTCGCCGCTACTCACGGAATCGATTGTTTTCTTTCTCTTCCTCCGGCTACTTAGATGTTTCAGTTCACCGGGTTCCCTCCGCATACCTATGGATTCAGTATACGGTACATGAGGTTTGCTCATGTGGGTTCCCCCATTCAGACATCCATGGATCAAAGGTCATTTGCACCTCCCCATGGCTTTTCGCAGCTTATCACGTCTTTCATCGGCTCTCAGTGCCAAGGCATCCACCCTGCGCTCTTATTCGCTTAACCTGACATAATAGCTGAGTAAGCGGCACACGGTTATTCATGAACCCGCTGGGCGCTTGCGCACATAAGGGTTTATGGATAACTGTGTAGACATTTGCGAAGCAAATGACATGAAGCAGACGGAACGTCTGCGAATGTCGCTTACGGCATGCCACACTCTTCTATTACTTCTGCACATATAGCGTTATGTGCCCAGGTAAATTTTATAATTGCTTGTTGTTTATAACCAAAACTGATGTTTATCATTTTGGCTACCTCGGATGTCTTAACTTCTATTAAATAGATATTTAAGATATTTGATTGATCTTGTATTCGGTTTTCAAGGAACACTCTTTTATGACTGCTGTTATACAGTCATCCAAAACCTTTATCCTCTGATACAGGTCTTGATCACTCTATAACAAATCTTCTCAGATGTCTTTTCAATTGATCTGGCAGCCACCTACTCTCCCACGTCGTCTCCAACGGAGTACCATCGGCCGCTTAGGTCTTAACCTTCGTGTTCGGGATGGGAACGGGTGTCTCCCCTAAGCGCATCGCCACCAGAAATGTCCTGATTTGCTTATTGACAAATCAACAGTAATACAACCCCTACTTCCGATGGAATTCCATCGGTATTCCATTTTCCTTAGAAAGGAGGTGATCCAGCCGCACCTTCCGATACGGCTACCTTGTTACGACTTCACCCCAGTTACCGGCTCCACCTTCGGCAGCTCCCTCCCACATCACTAAGCATGACTGACTTCGCGACGTATTCTTTTATCGAATATAATAAAATACTACGTTACACTTCGTATTTTATTATCACGACGTCATACTCACTGATGTGGGTTGGGTCACTGACTTCGGGCATTTCCGACTCCCATGGTGTGACGGGCGGTGTGTACAAGACCCGGGAACGTATTCACCGCGACATTCTGATTCGCGATTACTAGCGATTCC
>JALEWA010000152.1 GCA_022788085.1 Lachnospiraceae bacterium | reverse complement strand
TTTGTATTCGATGGTGGAAGAGTAGTAACAGAAGAAACACAGGAAGATACCATACATTACATCACAGCAAACAGGAGACTCATAGCATCTGACAGTGAGAAGGCAAAGACTTATTATCATTATGCAAGTGATGAACTTGGAAGTATCACCCATGTAGCGGATGAAGAAGGAAATGTTCTCAACCGTTATGAATATGATGCTTTTGGTAATATGGCTAAATGTGAAGAAAATATACATAACCGCTTCCGTTACTGCGGAGAACAGTATGATGCAGTCACACAACAGTATTATCTTCGTGCAAGATTTTATAATCCTGTAATCGGACGATTTATACAGGAAGATATCTACCATGGAGACGGATTGAATCTGTATACGTATTGCCAAAATAACCCTGTATACTATATAGACCCAAGTGGACATGCAGTGCGGGCAGCAGCAGAACAGAACTATATAAATCGTGGCGTAGAAGCTATGAATAATCATATAGATGAAGCTGTGGATGCAATGTCAGGTCAGGTATACGGAGATAGTCCGACAGGTCCGGTACCAACAGATCCTACACCGAATCCATCATATCTTGACAGTATAGAAGACTTCTATAATGGAATTTATGAGCAGCAGTATGATTTCGATAACACAAATATGCAATATGAAAGCTATCTGAATGACCTTTCGCAAGTATATGTAACAGAGAATTATACTGGAGGAGAGAGTGGTAGTAATTCAGATTTGACAATTATGTCTAGGAATTCTGGAAAGGGAAATCCAGGAGCTATTATGCACTTTGATGTTGAATTGAATAATAGGCAATCAAGGTTATTGAGTCAGTTGGATGGATATGATTCATCAGTAATAGTTAGAAAAGGTGATGTAAATCTAAAGGATTTAGCGGCTTTAACAGCAAAAACAGGTGATGAATTTGCTATGTTTACTAGAGGTAGCCAAAGATTAATTATTAGAGGTGGTCCAACAAATGTTAATATTGATGCACAACGAGCACAAGCGTTATATAATGTAGGATATAGATGGAGTGGACATACACACCCCGGAACTGGATTTAATGTTAAAATGCCTTCAAGTGGCGATGTATTTATTTTGGAGCAATTCAATCAAAGTCAAAGTGTTATATATGACAGTAATGGTCAGTTTAATATTTTTGGAGGTGAATGATGAAAAAAGTAAATAAGAGATGTATTGAAAGAGAACTGCAAAAAGCATTAGCCTTAGAATTTGTAAAGGAGTTCTGCAAGCAAAAAGGCTATTCTTTGGAGAAGTTATCATGTCAGAAATTTGAGATGTCCTATGATGAGTGCGCTTTTTTTCATAACAGCGATATACCCCAACAAGGACTAACAAATGATATTGAAACGTTGCCACAAATTGTTTTATTAATTAAACTTGTTAATGGTAATCTTTTAGTTGAAGAGACGCAATATACCAAGAAATATATATGTCTTGATTAGATATTTGTTCTAGGTAGATGAATACAAGCCAGTAAGGAGAGATTTTTACTGGTCTGTAAGTAATATGTTTATTTATGTCTCCACTTAAGGACGCCCACCATCCTAAATAATTATTATGGTCAATAAATTAATCGAAATGGATTTTGCCTAAGATGATATATCCATACTGATTAATTTAGAGGCACTAGGAAGAAATTTTCCATTCGGGTGTATGTGAGAACAGCGAAAATAAAAACGGAATATTATTTCTTCAATGATAGAGAACGCACTGTTTTTATGGTACTTAGTTGCTGTGAAAATAGGTAAGTGCTTCAAAACAACACGTTCCCTATATTTTAAGCCTATGGGATTCTTTTGTAAATTTCATAGGCTTATTGTTACTTTAGGGATTTCTTTCGCTTTTGGATCAGCCTGCACTTTTCGGGAAGTTTTTCTGACCATGGCGGGTAGTCATCTATTATTTCAGGGTTGTTGCACAAATCTGATTCCGGCACCTGCTCCAAAAGGTAATTCAGATATTCATATACGGGTTTTTGACACTTTCATAACAACATATTTGCTACTGAACACCACTACTAAACAGCAGAAATCAGCGGTCTGAACATTCGAGAATGGAGCAGGCAGTATCAGAGAATGATACTGCTTTCGTTCTATATTAGGAAATTTCTCCTTTCGGAGAAATCCCTAATATAAAAGCCCGCGCAAGAGCGGGCTCAGAAAGAAGACGGTAAAGATTAGAAGAGATTAATGTAGAATCCTTCTTCGTCGCCGCCAAAATCATCATCTTCAGTAAGGAAATAATGCATATCAAGTAAATCAGAGTCACTCATGTTTTTTACAAGTTTTGCAGTCATTCCTTCTGGTGGATTTTTTATGTACTTTTCCCTTAGTTCCTCTATCGCTTTTTGATCCATAAGTATTAAGCCTCCCATCTGTTGAATAGGTTAAGTATGTAGCAGATGGGGATGAAAATCAAGCAGCTTTTCCACCGGCATGGTACTTCATTTTTGCCATGGTTCTTTCATAGAGGTCTTCAAGAGAAACTTTGGTATGTTTGTAGTATAAATCGAGTAGCTCCATTTGCTTTTTACAGTTAGGGCATTGGATAGGATCATATCCAAAACAGGAAGCAATGCGATTACGCCAGGTATTGAAATCAAGAAGTATTTTATGCTTGGATTTCGGGACTAACCTGTGAAGAGATTCATCAAGCTTACGATTTCTTGCATAAAGTCCATAATAGCGTGTCATTTTGAAATGCTTTTCAGGGATGTGCTGAATAAGCAGTTTGATAAAATCAATAACAGGAAGTTTCTTTTCAATGTATGCATTATCTTCGTGGCGATTGTAATGAAAAACTACGGACTCACCATCATAGGAATCGATGCGTGAAAGACCGATAACAGGTCTGCCAAGATAACGACAGATGTATTGAGAAACCGTAGAAGGGTCAGTAAGAGCAGGCTTGGCATACACATAAAAACCATTTTTGTCTTTCTTATAGATATCAGCTTTCACCTTTTTAAAGGAAGGATCAAGATGCTTTTCCATTTCATTAAGGAGAGCAGTCTGGAAAGCTTTGCGAAGGTAAAGATAGTTAAAATGTTTTATGTTTCGCCAGTACCCATCATCAGAGAATCCACCTTCGGTTATGAGGCAATGAATATGAGGATTCCATTCAAGAGGTCTGCCAAAAGTATGTAAAACGCAAACAACACCGGGGACAAAGTTTTTAGATTTATTTTCTTTATAAAACATGTTCAATACAACACTACGAACAGCAGAGAAAAGACAGTTTAAAAGAGAACGGTCTTCGAGAAAATAGTGGCGGAGTTGCTCATCAATTGTAAAAACGCAATGACGATGATGACAACGAATGAGTTTAAAGGACATGGCAGTAGCACGATCATTGCAATACTTAGCACCACAGGAAGGACAGAACTTGGAATGGCAACGAAAAGGAACAAATTTGAAGGTACCACAATGAGTGCAACCATACATTGCACCACCAAAAGAAGGGTCGCCACAGTTAATCATCTTATCGATGCTTTCCATGACAACATCACGAGGATGAAGAGTATATTGAATTATTTCATAGTTATCTTTAAAAATTTCTTGCAAAACATTCATGAGATAATTATGAAACAAAGTAACCAAAAAGAAAACCCCTAACCCCTCAAGAATGAGGGGCAGGGGAGTTGATGTGTCGAAGACACTTTTTTAT
>JALEWA010000111.1 GCA_022788085.1 Lachnospiraceae bacterium | reverse complement strand
TCTTCGTTATTATAACGGAAGAACATTTTAGGTGTTTTCTTTACCATTCCTATTACGTCATAGCCGATTTCTTTTACGGCATGAAGAGTACTCGGTGATGAGAACCAACTGTCGAAGAGTACGTATTTTGCGGGAATTGCTGCAGTTTTAGTAGCTTTCAAAAGTTCCAGCATTGCAGTCGTACCTTTTTCCATGGAGGGCTGCCGGCGTTTATAACCAACAGTTCTCTTATCCACGATATTGGCTTCATTGATACGGTTCTTCTTGTTTTCAGAGGACAGCAGAATGCTGTTTACAGGCAGAAAAGTGCTTCCATCTGACCATCCCAGTGTCAGCATGCGGAATCCAAATTTGTAAGCATGTTTTGCATGGTCGTATGCTTTTGCAAGAAGTTCCACTTTTTTTGAACGATTACGTTCAAACATGGTATCATCTATGGTCAGAACATTAACACGTTCTTCAGAATCCAGAGGTATGATTGCTTCTTTGATGATACGTGTGGCAAGAATTGTTGTAAAACGAATCCAGTTAATCTGCAGCATTTTCATAAACCGATATACAGTGTCTTTTGCAAATGATGGTGTATTTTTACCTGTAATAAAGCACATGTACATACTTCTGTTAGAAAATATCAGAAGAAAAAGATACTGGAAAATCTCAATTACGGGAATCCCCTTTTGTTTATAAGCATTGGAAGCTTTCAAAGCAGAAGAAACATGAAACCTGATAAAAAATCTTTTGATAGATTCTGAAATCTGCTTATCATTCTGGTTGTCTTGTGTTATACTTTTATTCATAGCATGAGCCTCCGGTTTGTAATTGTTTATTGTCAACTCAATTATACCAAAACCTTTGGTTTCATGCTATTTTTATGCCAGTTATTATTGAATTTTCAAGGTGCATAGGCGCTTATTCAAGTGCGAAGTTTGAGTAAATAAGAAATGAACTATGAACAGTCAGGAGGTTATGATATGCCTAATTCAACGAAGCTCGCATTAGAGGATTCTCTAAAAAAGCTTTTATTACATAAACCATTAGATAAAATAACGATTAATGATTTAACGACAGATTGTAATATCAGCCGAATGTCGTTCTATTATCATTTTAAGGATATTTATGATTTGGTAGAATGGGTATGTGTTGAGGATGGGAAAAAGGCATTACGGGACAAGAAGACCTATGACACATGGCAGGAGGGATTAGAGCAGATATTTGAGGCAGTCTTGGAAAATAAACCATTTATCCTCAATGTTTACCGTTCAGTGAGCAGAGAAAAGATAGAAAGCTATCTCTATAAACTTACCTATAGTCTGCTGGCAGATGTTGTAGAGGAAAAGAGTGCCGGGACTGGTCTGGCAGAGGAAGATAAGGCATTTATTGCAGGTTTCTACAAATATGGCTTTGTAGGGATTATGTTGGAATGGATTGATCATGGAATGAAAGAAGACTATGAGGAGATAGTGCAGAAAATCTGTATTACTCTACACGGAAATATTACCAATTCCATTCATAATTTTGAACAGGAAAAGAAATAATTTTTTATCAAAACGGGCAAAGTGATAAGTTTTTTATCATTTTGCCCATTTTGTAAATAGAAATATGTTTTTTGGAAGAATATGATATAGACATGAACCAAAAGGGAAAGGTGGTATATCAATATGGGAAAGAAAAAGAACATTGGAATTGGTGTAGCAGCATTAGCTGCAAGTGCAGGTGTAGCAGCCATCGCTGCAAAAAATTACAAAAAAACAGAAAAGCAGGAAGAGAAAAAAGCAGTCAATGAGGCAGCCAAAAGGGAATATCGTAATACTGAGCGTGGAAAAAATCAGAAGAACAGTAAAGGTATTTACTATTCAAACGGTAATTACGAGGCTTTTGCAAGACCAAAAAAGCCGGAAGGCGTTGATGACAAAAATGCTTACATCGTAGGTAGTGGACTGGCTTCCTTGGCAGCAGCCTGCTTCTTAGTAAGAGACGGTCAGATGCCTGGCTCACATATTCATATCCTGGAAGCAATGGACATTGCCGGAGGTGCCTGTGATGGTATCTTTGATCCGACAAGAGGATATGTAATGCGTGGTGGCCGTGAGATGGAAAACCATTTTGAATGCTTATGGGATTTGTTCCGCAGCATCCCATCCATTGAAACACTGGGAGTATCCGTATTGGATGAATATTATTGGCTGAATAAAGAGGATCCTAATTATTCGCTGTGTCGTGCAACTGTTAATCGTGGTAAGGATGCACATACAGATGGCAAATTCAATCTGAGTCAGAAGGGCTGTATGGAGATTATGAAGCTGTTTATGACAAAGGATGAGGATTTGTATGATAAGACAATAGAAGATGTATTTGATGATGAAGTATTTAATTCTACCTTCTGGTTATATTGGAGAACCATGTTTGCATTTGAAAATTGGCATAGTGCTTTGGAAATGAAATTGTATTTCCAGAGATTTATCCATCATATTGCAGGATTACCTGATTTCAGCGCATTGAAATTTACAAAGTACAACCAGTATGAGTCATTGATTCTTCCGATGCAGAAATACCTGGAGGAGGCTGGTGTCGACTTCCAGTTCAATACAGAGGTAACAAATGTCATTTTTGAAATCGAGAATGATAAAAAGATAGCAAAGGCAATTGAATGCAAGGTAAAGGGAGTAGAAAAAGGAATCATGCTTACGGAAAATGACCTTGTATTTGTTACAAACGGAAGCTGTACAGAAGGAACCATCTATGGTGACCAGAATCATGCACCAAATGGGGATGCAGAAGTAAGAACAAGTGGCTGCTGGAGCTTATGGAAGAACATTGCAAAGCAGGATCCTGCTTTTGGACATCCGGAGAAATTCTGTTCTGATGTGACAAAGACAAACTGGGAATCTGCAACCATTACAACTCTTGATGACAAGATTATTCCTTATATCACTAATATTTGTAAGAGAGATCCAAAAAGCGGCAAGGTAGTAACCGGTGGTATTGTAAGCTGTCAGGATTCAAGCTGGCTGTTAAGCTGGACCATCAACAGGCAAGGACAGTTCAAAACACAGGATAAGGACAAGGTATGTGTCTGGGTATATGGATTGTTTACAGATGTTCCGGGCAACTATGTGAAGAAGCCGATGAAGGAATGTACCGGTAAGGAAATCACAGAAGAGTGGCTGTATCACTTAGGTGTACCTGTAGAGCAGATTTCAGAATTAGCAGAAAACAGTGCAGTATGTGTACCGACCATGATGCCATATATTACGGCATTCTTTATGCCAAGAACCAAAGGCGACCGTCCGGATGTGATTCCTGATGGATGCGTGAACTTTGCATTCTTAGGACAGTTTACGGAAACACCAAGAGACACTGTCTTTACGACAGAATATTCTGTAAGAACCGCTATGGAGGCTGTTTATGGCTTACTTGGAGTAGACAGAGGTGTACCGGAAGTATGGGGCAGTGTATATGATATCCGTGAATTACTGGATAGTACAGTAAAGCTTATGGATGGAAAGTCCCCATTGGAAATAGAATTACCGGGACCACTTAATGCTTTGAAAAAGCCAATACTCCGCTTGGTGAGGGGAACAGTAATAGAAAAAGTCCTACGTGACCATGATGTATTAAAGGATGGAATGATTTAGTATCGTTTAAAAATGCCAGTAACAAATGTTGCTGGCATTTTTTTGTGTGATAGGAAATTGCTGTAACGTAGTGGAAGCAAACGCTTTTTTATAAAAAACAAAATATATAAATTATTATAATGTATTGCACTAATAAGCAGAATATTAAATAAGATAGCTTGTGTATTCAGCCAATTCGATATATAATTGAAACATGAGAACAATAATAAATAATATGGAGGAAAAACCATGGAAGAAAATAAGAACAAAAATAATAGTAATAGTACAACTACTACCATTGCCGAAAGTATAGAAGCGAATAATAAGTTATTAATTAAGATTATGCTAGGCTTAGTTGTCTTTTCAGCATGTGCCTTTTTATTATCCGGATTTTTTGCCAGATGTATAAAAGGTCTGGCAGAAAGCTCCTCAGGAATTGAAGATGCCAGATCTTATCAGAATGAATGGGTTTCAGACGCAGTCATTTCCATTACAGAGGGTAGTCAAATGAAGCAGGAGACGGATACAGATAAATGTGCATTTGCTCAATGGGAAGCATCATATAAGGGATTTAAGATTAAGGATAATGAAGCGGTAGAGGCTTTTAATAATGCTATGAGCTTACATGATGAGATTCATAGAATATACAATGAGAATGCAGGTGTATCCTTCCAGACTGATCCGGAAAAGGCAAGGGAAGTGATTCATAAATTAACTACGACATATGAAGAATTTTCCAGTAATATCGATATCGTAAAAGCTTACTATACAGATCGTGAAGCATTGAATTATAAGGGCGCTAAGGTGCAGATTATTCTGGCACTTATCGTGAATACGATTCTTTCAATTGTCACTCCAAGAAGAATTAGAAAAGCCTCAAAGAAGCTGGCTGAGGATATTGCAGAGCCAGTTAATGCAGTAGCAGATTGGGCAGCAGAGCTGTCATTAGGCTCTGACGAGTTGGAATTTAGTGATACAACTACAAATATTAAAGAAATCAATCAAATGATAGATGCTTTTCAGGTTATGGCAAAGGGAATCAAGGAAAACATTCATGTTGTACAGCGAGTTGCAGAAGGTGATATGACGGCTTTCGTTAATATCCGTTCTTCTAAGGACAGCCTTTCCAAGAGTCTTTACAAAATGGTTCAGACCAATGACCTTATGTTCAATGAGATTACACAGATTGCGCAAATGGTTGCCAATGGTGCGGATGACATCGCCAATGCAAGCAATTCCCTTGCAAATAGCTGTACCCAGCAGATACAAAGTATTTCAGATTTTAGGGAAGCAGTTACGGAAACGATAAACCTGATTAATAATAATGTGGAAAAAATCGAAAAATCAAAGGAACTTTCAGGTGAAATTAAGGAAGAAGTTGCAGTCAGCAATGAAAAAATGGATCAGCTGCTTAAAGCAATGGAGGACATCTCAGAATCCTCCAATAAAATCTATGCAGTGATTAAGACCATTGAGGATATTGCAGACCAGACCAACTTACTTGCTCTGAATGCATCAATTGAAGCTGCAAGAGCAGGTGAAGCCGGTAAAGGTTTTGCTGTAGTTGCCAGCGAGGTAGGAAGTCTCGCAGCACAAAGTGCAAATGCCGTAGTAGAAAGCAGACAGCTAATAGAGGATACCATTAATAAGGCAAATATTGGTAATGTCATTACCAACGAGACTTCAGAAACCTTTGGTAAAATTGTGGAGAGTATTGATGCAATTTACAAGTTTAATGATGAAATGAGTGATGCCGGTCAGCTTCAGAAAAAACAGATGGATATGCTTGAGAATGATATAAAGAGCATTTCTGATGCGGTTGATGCAAATGCAGCAATCAGTGAAGAAACAGCGGCTTCCTGTGACCTGTTAGATGAAAATGCGGACAAATTAAGAGATGCAATGAGCAGGTTTAATCTGCGACAGAGAGAGCCCGGAAAAGCATATATACCACCTGAAAAACAAAATGATGAGGAATTCATAAGAATCGCACAACATAATTATGAAGAAGCAAAACGTACAGGAAGAATAAGATAGTCAGGAAGAAGATAACAGGTAGAATTAATGCTTCCATTGAGGTTGCAAGAGCCGGAGAACAGGGACGTGGTTTTGCAGTAGTAGCAGAACAGGTCAGAAAGCTTGCAGATGGGATTAAGCAGCTTGCAGGTAAGGTAGGAACAAGTATTCAGGATGTAGAACAAGACACTCAGAAAATGAATCAAAGTATTGCGAATTCGAAGGAAGCATTGGGAAAGAGCATGGAAAATGTAGAGGCTACCTATTCTACGTTTGATCAGATTTCTAATGCAGCCGGTGGAGCAGAGGAAGTGCAAAGGCAAATTGGTGAGGTAGTCAGTTCTTCTATGAATGAGCTTGATATTATGAGCCATTCTTTTGGCAAAACAGAAGCCCAGTGTAACAGGGTTCTTGAACAGATTAAGAAGGCAAATGAACTGGGGACAACCAAGAGCTCTATGTTTGAGGATATGGACAATATGTTTGCGCAGATTGAACCAATAGTGAAGGAAATAGAAAAAAGATAAGCACAAAATGACAGGGATTATCTATGATTTCCCTGTCATTTTGTGCTTTTTAGACAGAACAATTTAAAATACATCTTCTCATATCGTGCATAATGTAGTATAATTATTCATGTTATGTTGACTTATATAAAAGAGAGGGAAAAGCGATGTTTCAAATTAATAATTTTTTAAACAATAATAATATGAAGGTAATTGAGCAGATGGGGCCATTCCGTGTGTTCGAGCACGAAAAGGATTTAAGTGTAAATCCTGCAAACGCTGTTACTGCATATTTTTCATCTGAGATGAATGTCAGAAAACGTCAGGTTTTTGTCGAGCTTGGTGGAAGCGGCTGCATTACACAGGCAGGAGCTATGCAGTGGATGCTTGGTAATGTGAATATGGAAACAGGTGTTAAGGGTGTTGGTAATTTCCTTGGAAAGATGGCAAGTGCAGCGGTAACAAAAGAAACAGCTGTCAAGCCTATATATAGAGGAAATGGTGTTATGATGCTTGAGCCTACCTATAGACATATATTATTGGTGGATGTTTCAGAATGGGGAAGTATCGTACTTGACGATGGACTGTTTCTTGCCTGTGAAGATACTCTTCAGCAGAAAACAGTTGCTAGAACAAATCTTTCCTCTGCAGTTATGGGTGGTGAAGGATTGTTCAATTTGTCCTTAATTGGAAAGGGTATTGCTGCATTGGAAAGCCCTGTACCAAAAGAAGAATTAATTGTTTTTAACCTTGAGGATGATGTTGTGAAGATTGATGGCAATATGGCAATTGCGTGGTCAGGCTCACTAAACTTTACAGTTGAAAAATCAGGAAAGAGTCTTCTTGGCTCTGCGGTATCAGGAGAAGGACTTGTCAATGTATATCGTGGAACCGGTAAGATCCTGATGGCTCCAACAGCATAGGGGGAAGAGAGAATGGTAGATAGCAGCATATTTAGTAATAAGAATTTAAAGGAAATAGCTTCTATGGGCAATTTCCATGTACTAGAGCATGAAAAGGATCTTAGTATTTCGTCGAGCTCTGCCGTAAACCATTACTTTGCATCTAAAATGAATGTCAGAAAGAGACAGCTTATGCTTGATTTGAGTAATAGCAGCTATATTGTTCAGGCAGGAGCTATGCAGTGGATGAGTGGAAATGTGAATATGGCATCTAATGTGAAGGGTGTTGGTGATTTCCTTGGAAAGATGGTAAGCTCCGCAGTTACGAAGGAAAGTGCAGTAAAACCGATTTATCAGGGGACAGGAAGAATGATGTTGGAGCCTACATATCGCTATATCGTTCTGATTGATGTAGCTGAGTGGGGAACGGTTGTACTTGACGACGGACTGTTTCTTGCGTGTGAAAGTTCTTTACAGCAAAAAGTTGTGGCAAGATCAAATCTTTCCTCAGCTGTCTTAGGTGGTGAGGGATTGTTTAATCTCTCCTTATCAGGAAAGGGAATTGCAGCTTTAGAGTGCTATGTCCCTTATGAAGAATTGATTGAGGTCGTATTGGATAACGATGTCATGAAGATTGATGGCAATATGGCAGTTGCATGGTCAGGTTCTTTGGATTTTACCGTTGAGAAGTCAGGAAAAAGCCTGCTTGGCTCTGCAGTATCCGGAGAAGGACTTGTCAATGTATACCGTGGAAGTGGTAAGATTCTGCTTGCACCAACTGCTGCAGATTATAATATTAATCCGGCTGCTTCCAGCAGTTCAACAGGTCAGAGCCAGAGTAAGACGAATCAGGGAACACTTGAAAAGGCAGGAAAGGCATTTGATGTAATTTCTGATGTATTGGATATCTTTAACTAAGGAAAGGATGAATAAAAATGAAACAGTTAATGTTGGGTAACACCGCAATCGCAAGAGGACTTTATGAGGCTGGTTGTGGTGTCGTTTCCAGCTATCCCGGAACACCAAGTACTGAGGTTACGGAGGAGATAGCAAAATATGATGAGGTGTACTGTGAATGGGCACCAAATGAAAAGGTTGCCATGGAGGTTGCATTCGGCGCAAGTCTTGCAGGCAAGAGAAGCTTTTGTGGTATGAAGCATGTAGGACTCAATGTGGCAGCAGATCCTCTGTTTACCATTTCCTACATAGGGGTTAATGCCGGAATGGTGATCGTAGTAGCAGATGATCCGGGTATGCATTCTTCCCAGAATGAACAGGATTCACGTCATTATGCAAAAGCTGCAAAGCTTCCTATGCTGGAGCCGGCAGATTCTGCAGAATGTCTGGAATATACAAAGATTGCTTATGAAATCTCAGAGAAATTTGATACACCGGTATTTATTAAGACATGTACAAGGATTGCACATTCCCAGAGTGTGGTAGAGACCTCTGAACGTGTGGAGTTACCGGTAAAACCGTATGAGAAGAACATTGCAAAGAATGTCATGATGCCCGGTAATGCGAAGAAAAAGCATCCTGTTGTTGAACAGAGATTAAGGGATCTGGCAGAGTATGCGGAAAACTCACCACTTAATAGAATCGAGATGGGTGGAACAAAGCTTGGTATTATTACATCTTCTACCTGCTATCAGTATGCAAAAGAAGTTTATGGCGAGGAAGCAAGCATCTTAAAGCTTGGTATGGTATGGCCGCTTCCAAAGAAGATGATTCAGGAATTTGCATCCAGGGTAGAAAAGCTTATCGTAATAGAAGAGCTTGATCCATTTATTGAAGAATATTGTAACAGTATTGGAATCGAAGTAAATGGCAAGGATTTATTGCCGTTAGAGGATGAGTTCTCACAGAATCAGATTGCGGGAATTTTAGGAAAGGAAGTACCGGAAGGAATCACATTGGATGAAACAATACCGGTTCGCCCTCCTGTTATGTGTGCAGGTTGTCCTCATCGTGGTTTATTCTATACATTATCTAAGAATAAATGTACGGTATTAGGTGATATTGGATGCTATACGCTGGGTGCTGTTGCCCCACTTAGTGCAATGGAAGTAACAGCCTGCATGGGTGCTTCTGTAAGCTCCATTCATGGATTTAACAAAGCACTTGGTGCAGAGAGTGAGAATAAGACGGTTGCTGTAATTGGTGATTCTACTTTTATGCATTCCGGTATGACAGGTCTTGCCAATATTGCATATAACCAGAGTAATTCGACAGTTATTATTTTAGATAATTCTATTACAGGAATGACAGGTCATCAGCAGAATCCGACTACCGGTTACAATATTAAGGGAGATCCAGCCGGAAAAATAGATTTAGAGGCTCTTTGCAGAGCTATGGGCATTAACCGTGTTCGTGTCGTAGATCCATATAACCTGGAAGAAACTGATCAGGCGGTTAAGGAAGAACTGGCAGTAAATGAGCCATCTATCATTATCAGCAGACGTCCATGTGCACTTTTAAAGACAGTAAAGGCAAAGCCTGCAATTAAATGCAATCCTGAAAAGTGTAAGGGTTGTACAAAATGTATGAAGCTTGGTTGTCCTGCAATCAGTATGAAGGATAAGAAGGCAACCATTGATTCTACTCTTTGTGTAGGCTGTGGCGTATGTCAGCAGTTATGTGCATTTGGAGCATTGGAGGGCAATGAGAATGACTAAGAATATTATGATTGTTGGTGTCGGCGGACAGGGCTCTCTGCTGGCAAGTAAGATGTTAGGAAAGCTTTTACTTTCACAGGGGTATGATGTAAAGGTTTCTGAGGTACATGGAATGAGTCAGAGAGGTGGAAGTGTCGTTACTTACGTAAGATATGGTGAAAAGGTGTATTCGCCAATCATTGACAAGGGTACTGCAGATTTCATCATTTCCTTTGAAAAGCTAGAGGCAGCCAGATGGGTGCCATATCTGAAAAAGGGCGGAAAAATTATCATGTCCACACAGGAAATTGATCCAATGCCAGTCATTATTGGTGCAGCGCAGTATCCTGAGAACCTTGTGGAGAAGATGCAGGCAGCAGGGGCAGATGTTGATGCGATTGACGCATTGGATTTGGCAATGCAGGCAGGATCCAGCAAGGCTGTAAATCTGGTATTGATGGGACGGTTATCAAAATATTTTGATGCAACACAGGAAGCATGGATGGAAGCGCTGGAAGCATGTGTACCTCCAAAGTTCCTGGAATTGAATAAAAAGGCATTTGCATTGGGGCGTAATGCCTAAAGTATGGTTTGTTATGCAGGGCATAAGTGATTATGCTCTGTGGTAATATAGAAAAGGGAGAAAGGTAAGGGTTACAAAATGGCAAAAAGGTATTATCAGCCGGAGATTGAAACAATGCCGGTAGAACAGCTTAAGGCACTCCAAAGTGAGCGTCTGGTAAAACAGGTAAAGCATGTATGGGAGAATGTTCCTTATTATCGCAAAAAGATGGAAGAGAAGGGTGTTACACCGGACGATATTAAGGGAATTGAAGATCTACATAAGCTTCCTTTTTTGACAAAGGATGATCTGAGGGAGGCATATCCATACGGACTTCTTGCAAAGCCTTTAAAGGATTGTGTTCGTATTCAGTCTACAAGTGGAACAACAGGAAGAAGAGTCGTAGCTTTTTATACACAACATGATATTGATTTATGGGAGGATTGCTGTGCCCGTGCGATTACAGCAGCAGGGGGAACAGATGAAGATGTTGTGCAGGTAGCCTATGGTTATGGCCTTTTCACAGGAGGAGCGGGTTTAAATGGCGGTTCTCACAAAGTAGGATCTCTTACGATTCCTATGTCTTCCGGTAATACAGAGAGACAGATACAGTTCATGGTAGACTTGGAATCTACTATCCTTTGCTGTACACCTTCTTATGCGGCTTATCTTGGTGAGTCTATCGAAGAAAGAGGCGTAAGGGATCAGATAAAGCTGAAGGCTGGTATCTTTGGTGCGGAAGCATGGACAGAAGAGATGCGTCATGATATTGAGAACAAGCTGGGAATCAAGGCATATGATATTTACGGCCTGACTGAGACAAGTGGTCCCGGTGTTGCATTTGAATGTGAGGAGCAGTCAGGAATGCACATCAACGAAGACCATTTTATTGCAGAAATCATCAATCCGGAAACAGGAGAGGTGCTTCCGGAGGGAGAAAAGGGTGAATTAGTATTTACCAGTATTACCAAGGAAGCTTTCCCATTACTTCGTTACCGTACCAAGGATTTATGTATTCTTTCCAGAAAGAAATGCTCTTGCGGAAGAACACATATTAAGATGACAAAGCCATTAGGCAGAAGTGATGATATGCTGATTATCCGTGGTGTTAATGTATTCCCGTCACAGATTGAAACAGTATTGTTGAATGAAGGTATGACACCAAATTATCAGATTATCGTTGACCGTGTGAACAATACAGATACCTTTGATATTAATGTAGAAATGTCTCAGGAGATGTTCTCTGATAGTCTTGGAAAGATTTCAGAGAAAGAAAAGCAGCTTGTTGCTTCCCTTAAGGCTATGCTTGGTATACAGGCAAAGGTTCATCTGGTAGAGCCGAAATCCATCACAAGAAGTGAAGGTAAGGCAGTCAGAGTCATCGATAAGCGTAAATTATATGGATAGTAGTGTGCAAAAACCATAGACGGAAGTTTTTGCACACGGCAAATTTGTGCCTTGCACAAATTCGCAGAATTTGAAAAAACATGGAGATTAGAATGTAAAGGGAAGGTGAGTTGTATGACAGTAAAACAGATTTCTGTATTTATTGAAAATAAGGTTGGTGGATTAGCTGCAATAACAGATGTGCTTGCAAAGGCAGGAGTAAATATCCGGGCACTTTCCATTGCGGATGGATCTGATTTCGGAATCCTGCGATTAATCGTAGATGACGTATTTGCGGCTGGAAATGCGTTGCGTGAAAATGGACATGTATATTCCATTACAGATGTGCTTGCAGTAGCAGGTGATGATCAGCCGGGAAGTATAGCAAGAATCGTAGATGTATTAGCAAAGGAAGGCATCGGACTTGATTATGGCTATGCATTCTTTGCAAAAAAGGAAAATCTTGCCTATATGATTATACGTGTAGAAGAAATGGATAAAGCAAGAAAGGTATTAAAAGAAAATAATATTCATATTGCAGGCGAGGAGGAAATTAATCGCTTGTAAATGCAGGAGGGTATGAAAATAGATGATATTATTTTCATATCCTCTTGGTTTTTGGTAAAGATAGTATGTAAAAAGGAAGGAAATCAAGAATGGTTATTCAATATAGTTATTTTGACATTATTTTATATATACTTCTATATTCCTTTTTGGGATGGGTCATAGAGGTATGCTATCTTGCGGTTAAGGAGAAACGTTTTTGCAATATCGGTTTTATCAACATGCCATTTTGTATGACCTATGGAATAACATTTGCCTTGCTTATGGTTACGCTTCCGACTTTAAAAGGTAGTTATGTCTTTTCCTTCATTGTTACAGTGGTTGTAGTTGCGGTAGTAGAAAATTTATCAAGATTGATCTTAAAGCGTATCAGCCATGAACAGCTTTGGCAGGATGATGCGAATAGAGTCTTTTCCGGTAGTGGGCGTGGTCTGATCATTTCCTTACTGATTGCAGGTGGGTATTATCTTATATATCTCGTGATTCATCCACTGATGCTTGGACTGATTTATCTGATACCGGATATGGTCGTGAAGGTGATTGTCTACATAGCAATATTGCTATTAGTTCTTGATTATGTGAGTGTATTTCTCGCAGTTCATTCAGGAAACGTAAAGCTTTTAAAGAAGAATAAGCTTAATATGGCTAGAAGAAATCTGGGAAATCGCATTACTGATGCAATTTGGGGGCGTTTGCAGAGAGCATATCCGGGCATTCGTGAAATGGATGAGGAAGAAAGAGCAGGTATTGTTTTTGCAAAGGGAGTCTGTTTTGATAAATTAATCTGGGTATTTCTCACATCAGCCTTTATGGGAGATATCATTGAAACTGTTTACTGTAGAATTGTCGGCGGTACATGGATGAACCGTTCCAGTGTATTGTATGGACCATTTAGTTTTGTATGGGGATTTGGGGCAGTATTATTAACCATTACATTACAAAAGCTGGCTGGGAAAGAAGACAGGCATGTATTCTTTGCAGGCTTTTTTATCGGTGGTGTTTATGAGTATATGTGTAGTGTATTCACAGAATTAGTATTCGGAACCGTATTTTGGGATTACAGTCATATGCCGCTAAATATCGGTGGGCGTACCAATGTTCTCTTCTGTATGTTCTGGGGAATTCTGTCGGTAGGATGGGTAAAGATTGCATATCCGGCAATGAGCAGAAATATTGAGAAATTACCACCACTTACCGGGAAAATAATAACATGGCTTGTGATTCTCTTTATGGTCTGTAATGGTGTTCTGACTGCAGCGGCAATGATCAGATACACGGCACGACAAACAAATCCTGAGCCAGGGAATATGATGGAAGAATTCCTGGATGAACAGTATGATGATGAGTTTGTTGAGAATAGGTGGCCTAATATGGTTGTAAAGGAGTAGTTTACTCACAAATATGAAGAAACTGAATAGTTACGAATAATAATATTGATAAAGTGAAAATACAAAAATATTAACTGTAAATTACAAAGAAGTGATATAATAGAAAGCAGAAAAGAACATTCATACTGACATTTTGAACTATGACCATTGTCTGACATAATTGGACATTAGAGGATAATGATTATATGCAAGGAGATGGACAAATGGAAGATGTATTATTTTATCAAAATTACACATCAGCTACTGATATCAGTGCGATTGCTGTCTGTGTTGTGTGTTGGTTGCTTCTTGGATCTACTTATACAATAAAACAAAAAAATTTAGTTACTTTTAATATTGGTAATGCTCTTGTATGTACAGCTGCAATTTCAAGTATATCCTATCATAGGTTGATAGAAAGAATCACAGAAAATAATATAGTTGCTATTTATTTTTTTCGAAATCTTACATATATATCATTGATATTGACATTTGTGGTTTATATTACGTACATTAAGAATTTCCTAAATATGAATGGGAGAATAGAGTGTATTGTAGATATTTTGAGCTGGTTTGGAGCTGTTGTATTTATTGTAGGAGAGATAGCAAGTCCTTTCATCCGTTGGGGTTTTTATATAGATGAAAATCTACAGGTTCATCAAAATTATTATTTGGACTTATTCCGTTTTTTCTATGTATACTACGTGATATTGATTTGGGGGTCAATGATACTCAATAAAAAGAAGTTCATTACTAAGATGTATAATTGTCTTAGAAATGTTATACTGATTTCTTTTTTGATGATGGCAGTACAAGACTCATCCCAAGATACCTCGCTTGTATGCATTACCTTTTCTCTTCCAATTTTGGTGGTACTTTTCCTTTTTCATTATAATGCATATGATTATGAGACTGGAACTCTGGATTTTAGAGCCTTTGATGCATATATCAGGGATATGAAGAAGAAAAGGTTTACCATGCTGTATTTATATCTAAAGGATCCTACTCCTGAGAAAATGCATGAGCTTACCGTAGAATTTTACCATTTTAATGAGAGGTATTTTAAGAATCCATGTACCTTCCGGCTTAGGGACAATAAAATGGCATTAATCTATGAGGATGATAAGAATAAGGAAGCAGAACAGCAGATACCGGTTCTTATAGAAGATTTTAATGAACTGTATGAGCAGTATCAGATTGATTACCGAATTGTGATTATTAAGTCAGATCATTCACTACATGGAGCATATGAGTATCTTGCGTTGGATGAATTCCTGGAGGGAAGGATGGACATCAACACAGTCTATTTCTGCAAAGATAAGGATATTGCGGCATTCGGAAAGACATTATATATCATGAAGGAATTGAAGGATATATGTGAAAAAGGTGATATGGAGGATGAAAGAGTACTTACCTATTGCCAGCCGATTCTTAATATAGAGGAGAATGTTTTTACTTCAGCGGAGGTGCTGATGCGATTGAAACTCCCTGATATAGGTATTGTATTTCCAGATCAGTTTATTCCTTTGGCAGAGAAAAAAGATTATATACATACACTAAGCAAGATTATTCTTAATAAGGCATGTAAAGAAATGAATTCTTTGGATAAAAAAGGTTATTATCTGGAGCGGATTTCAATCAATTTTTCGGTACAGGAATTACGTGATAAGAATTTCTCTAAGGATGTATTAGAAATTATCGATGCTAATAATGTGAAATATGGCAGGATTGCAATAGAATTGACAGAGAGTAGGAATGAAACAGACTTTGAAAAAATGAAAAAGGTTATGAATGAATTGCATGGTTTTGGAATGAAGTTCTATTTGGATGACTTTGGAACAGGATATTCCAATTTCGAGCGAATCATAGATTTGCCAATAGATGTTATCAAGTTTGACCGATCACTGACACTACTTGCAGGAAAAAATTTGGAGTCCAGGTACTTAGTAGGAAGTTTTTCTGAAATCTTTAGGAAATCAGAGTATCAGGTTCTTTTTGAAGGTATTGAGAATGCAGAGGATGAGAGGATATGCCAGGATATGCAGGCTCATTTCCTTCAAGGCTATAAATATTCCAAACCAATTCCAATGGAACAATTAACAGAATTCTTATCACCAAAATAATGCAGATAACAATGAAATAACTTCGGACTTCCTTTCTAGTGGAGCCCGAAGTTGTTTTTACGGTTATAGGAAGCTGATGTTACATAGTGGCATCAGTTTTTTAGTTATTCGTTTTAGCCTTGGGTGCAAGCTTTCTTGCAAAATAGACAGCAGGTGTGTCTAAGAGGCTTGTGAAGATAAAAATCACATAAGAGGAGAACACAATATTCCATAAAGTTCCTGTTTCATATACACCATAGAAGGCAGCATAAGTGAAGAGTAAAGTATTAAAAAATTGTGAAATTAACGTAGAACCATTATTACGCAGCCATAAAAACTTTTTGGAATCATTACAAAGCTTTGTTGTTTTTGACCAAATGGTATGGTAAGCAAACACATCGAATGCCTGAACAATGGCATATACGATGATACTGCTGAGCATAAGCCTTGGGGTATTGCTGAATACAGAAGCAATTGACGGGGATGCCCAGTCGTTGGCATTTGGTGTATACAGCATCCAGGATTGTGAAATCAGAATAAAGATAATAGAAGTCACAATACCTACAATAACAGCCTTTTGCGCTGATTTTTTTCCTTCTGTCTCGCTGAGAATGTCAGTTACAAGGAAGGTAGAGGCAAACAGGATATTTCCAAGAGTCTGTTCCATGCCAAAGGCGTCTACGACAATCAGTGCTTCTATATTTGCAGCGATGGTCGCAAGTACTGTCCAGCAGTATAGACCGGATTTCCCGAGAAAACGATAAAATAATACAACAGATGTATAGATTAATAGGAGGGATATGATTAAAAGTAATTCATTGCTCATTATATATATGTCCTTTCTGTGATCGGAGGAAAGCATCAGCCAACCCCAAAGTCTGTGTTTTCGATTAAAATGTCAATACGTTCATTATCTTTGTAAAGTGGATACAATTCCTGCATAAAGAGTTTGATGACTTCTGCATTTGGTTTGATTTTTGTAGAATTTTCCACCATGATATTTACGCAGACACGTTCAAAATAGGTAAGTCCTGTCTCAATATCATGCTTCATGGAGGCATAGGTCTGTCCATCTAAACCAAACAGCAGACATACTTCATCAAAGTTTTTGGCAATGACTGCTGGGTTTTTCTCATCAATCCCCTTGAACAGGATGTTTTCACGATAATCATAATCAAAGGTTTCAACACCGATTTTGATTTTCGTTGTGATACCAAGTTTTGCAAAGCTGTTGCGAAGCTCAGGAACACTGTCTTTATGCATCCAATGGCATTCAAAGTGTATTTCCTTAATTCTCTTTTCTACACAAGTGTTTTGTATAAGCAAGAGAGTTTTCTCATCTAAATCGACAAAGCTTCCGGAATTAATGACCTCCAGCTTTCCATATTTTCCGGTTACCTTTGCGAGTTCCTTTTTATTAAGCTGATAATTACTTTCTTCATCCAGGCTAAAATCCAGATGATAGTCGCAAAAACTGCAACGTCTCCATTTACACCCGGAACCACGTAAAAGAAGGATTTCGCGAGGATTTTTTTCTGTTATTTCTGAATATCTCGTTAATAAACCACTTTCCATATGAGTTATAAGGTCCTTTCATTTAAGAATAAAAATAAAAAGGGAATCTTTAATAAGATTCCCATCAACTACGCCAAAAGTAAACCTGAAACTCACCGTTCAGATTCTGGTCCATAGTTTTGTTTATAGACAGGATGGTTTCGAACTGTCTTATAAAATTTATGTATTGAAAGCTGCTTTCTTTACCGAGAAAATACTATAACACAAGAAAAATGAAAAAGCAATAGGTTACGTAATAATAACCTCTGACAGAAGCTGTAATGCTTTGGAAAAACTGGCTTCTTCAAGGTCAGAATAGTTTACAATGATTGTGTGGGAGAAGGATTCCTTATCTCTCACACAATATTCTGAAAGACAATCAAGCCGTATGCCGCTCTCTCTGGCATACCATTTTAGTTCTGTATCACTTAAACTTGTATGAAGCTTCATCAAAAAATGATTTCCGGCATCCTTTTCATCAATTGTTACATAATCTTTTAGAGCAGAGCTTTCTAAGACTTTTAGCAGACGGTCTCTTTTTTCTTTATAATATTTCTTCATTCTGTGAATATGTCGTTCGAAATATCCCTTATTCATGAACTCTGCCATAGCATATTGCTCAAAAGCAGAAACAGTACAGGAGTAGAAGTTCATGGTATTGATATAGCGCTCCATCAGCTTTCTTGGAAGAACCATATAGCTGATTCGGATGGAGGGAGCAAGTGTTTTGGAAAAAGTATTCAAATATATGACTCTATGGTTATGGTTAATGCTTTGAAGTGAAGGAATCGGCATATGGCTGAATCGGAATTCGCTGTCATAATCATCCTCGATAATATATCGCTCATAAGCCTCCTCTGCCCATTCAATTAGTTTCCTTCGTCTTGCAATTGGCATAATGCTTCCCGTCGGAAAGTGGTGACCTGGAGATACGTGGACAATGCTTGCAGCGCTTTCATAGAGCTTATCAATCTGCATGCCGTTTTCGTCTACATCAACATATTCCCATGAAATATCATTTGCCTGATAGATCTTTGTGATTTTCTGGTATCCGGGATCTTCTACTGCATAAATATGTTCTCGGCCAAGTAATTGAATCAACCAGCCATAGAGATATTCAGTTCCGGCACCGATGATGATCTGATCAGGAGAGACTTGTATTCCGCGAAAACCATAAAGATATTTGGCGATGGCTTCTCTAAGCTCGTATATTTCCCGGAAGGGAACCGTTTTTAGAAGTAGGGATTCTTTTTCAGAAAGAACATTACGCATGATTTTTGCCCACGTCCCAAAGGGGAATTTCTTAATAGCTGCCTGATTAGAAGTAAAATCAACAAAATATTCGTGGCTTTCCAGATTGCCTTGATAAATACTGAAAGGCATATGATTCTCAGAAACAGAAGTCCGGTTACCGGAGTCATTTCCTAAGGGCATAACAAAATAACCTCGCTTTTCTTCAGAATAAATATAACCTTCTGTTAAGAGCTGCTCATAAGTATTTTCTACTGTTTTCAAGCTGATTTTATGGTGCTTTGCCAGTTCTCGTTTGGAAACATTAATGGATCCTGTAGAGATTGCAGAGGTCATGGTATTTCTGGTATCCAGAAAGGCAATGGGTATTAATGGGAACATCATGTTTGTTGATGGCGGAACAGATGCATTATTGAATTCTGAGAAAGTATATTAAGAGGAGGATTGACGATATGAAACCAATTGAAAAATATGTAGAAGCTATGGGAAATAAGGACTTTGCAGGACTTGCAGAGTTGTTTACGAAGGATGGAATTTTGTGTGATTATTGTTCAAATTCCTCTAATCAGAGAGAGTATCATATTTATGGAAGAGAAGCAATTAACATGTTTTTCCGTAATAAATTTGGCTTCCGCCAATATTCCATCATGAGCCCAGAGGTAGTAAATGAGGAGCAGGCAGAGTTCATTGCAAACTTTGGAGGTTATCACATTATGGCAATTGCCACGGTAAGAGAAGTAGATGGTGAAGGCTTTATTAAGCGATTAACAGTAAGACCGAAATAAACAGCATTCCCAACTAAATATAGCTTATTACAATAATAGTCGGGGTGATTTCGCTTTATTTCCCCTACTAAACATGTTATTTCAGTACTTTAGTCGGGGCGATTATATTAGTCATCCCGACTAAATACATTTTTTGCAATAATAGTAGGGGGAATTTCGCTTTATTTACCCGACTAAACATATTATTTCAGTACTTTAGTCGGGATTGGTATATATCAAGCCATTTCATTACTTACCAATCAATATACAGTTCAATTCATGTTCCTGTATTGAATCGGTGTCATGTTAAAGGTCTTCTTAAAGACTCGGATAAAATGCTCAGCATTGGGATAGCCAATAGCATAGGAGATATTCTCTACGGTCATGTTACCATTTTTCAGTAAGGTCTTTGCACGTTTTAAACGAATCTGAGTTACATGCTCGCCAAAGGTCTTACCGGACTTGTCCTTGATGTATTTAGAGATATATGGTGTGGAGAGATGGAACTCATTTGCCATATCTTCTAAGGTAACGGTCTGATAATTTGTCTGAATGTAGTTGAGCATCGTAATCAGACGGTCATCTTTTACATTTTCATCATTCTGTACCTGAGGAAGCTTATTGACAGCTACTACAAGTGCATGAATGGAAGCCTTGATGATATCTTCGTCAATGCCAGCCCCCCAATAGCTTTTGCCATTGCAAAGAATACCAACAAATGCCATTGCTTTGGAAGAAGAACCTTTGGAGAGTGCATGTTCTTCATAAACGGATAACTCATAGCTGATTTCAAAGTATTGCTTGATAATATTGCTTACCGCATCAAGGCGACCGTTTCCGTTTGCATCTACGATGGTCTTTTTCTCACCACAGGAAATCGTAGCCTCAGCCATAATACCATTTTCCTGACGGAAATGACATTCGGTAATGGTAAAGTTTGGTGTGTAATTTACGTAGTTTTCCGTGAAGATTTCATATACCCACTGTGGAGAAAGTTCCTTATGTTCCTCATCGGATACCTGTTTTACGGCATAACCGACCTCTTCACGCATCTTTTCAGGTATTGAAATTGAGAAATTCTGCTTCAGGATATAAGAAATCCCACCCTTACCAGACTGGCTGTTGATGCGGATCACATCAGCATCATACGTTCTTCCAACGTCCATAGGATCGATTGGAAGATAGGGAACTGTCCAATATTCTTCCTTCTTTTCATCACGCCATGCCATACCTTTTGCAATCGCATCCTGATGAGAACCGGAAAAGGCAGTAAATACTAAGTCACCGGCATAAGGCTGTCTTTCGTAGACATGCATTTTCGTCAGGCGTTCATAGGTTTCACGGATGGCAGGCATATCTGTAAAATTAAGCTCGGGTTCGATACCGTAGGAGAAGAGGTTCATGGCAACAGTGATGATATCGACATTACCGGTACGCTCACCATTTCCAAATAAGGTTCCTTCCACGCGGTCGGCTCCTGCAAGAATGCCAAGTTCCGTATCACTGACCCCACAGCCACGGTCATTATGTGGGTGGATGCTAAGAACAACATGGTCACGGTATTTCAGGTTTTTACTGATGTATTCGATTTGCGAAGCAAATACATGCGGCATTGCTGTTTCTACCGTAGCCGGAATATTAATGATAGCCTTATGCTCAGAATCAGGCTGCCATACATCAAGTACAGCATTGCAGACTTCTAATGCATAGTCAACCTCTGTTCCGTGAAAACTTTCAGGGCTGTATTCAAAAGAGAAGTTACCGTCTGTTTCATCAGCAAGTGATTTTAACAGGGCAGCACCATCTACAGCAAGTTTCTTGATCTGTTCCTTATCTTTTTTGAAGACCTGTTCCCTTTGTGCTACTGAAGTGGAGTTGTATAAATGAACGACAGCGCGTGGAGCACCTTTCAGTGCTTCAAAGGTTTTGCGGATAATATGTTCTCTTGCCTGTGTTAATACCTGAATGGTAACATCATCAGGAATCATATTCCGTTCTATTAAAGCACGAATAAAATCAAACTCTGTTTCAGAAGCGGCAGGAAAGCCGACCTCGATTTCTTTAAAACCGATGTTTACTAACAATTGAAAGAATTCTATCTTTTCTTCCAAGCCCATTGGCTCAATCAGAGCCTGATTGCCATCTCTTAGGTCAACAGAGCACCAGATAGGAGCCTTTTCTATATAATCCTTTTTTACCCAGTCGAAGCTGTCAACCGGGGGCAGAAAGTATTGACGTTGATATTTTTTCACATTTTTCATAATCATCCCTCTTTTTACGTATATTAAAATATATCAATATTGATGATATTATTTTACTACAGAAAGATGAATAATAGAATGATTATATTTAATCTATTTTATTGATGATATTTAATATTCGAAGATTACGGATAAAATAAAACAGATTCACAATATAGTCTATATGTTACTTCTTAGGACTATATTATGAATCTGTATTGGTTACTGGATAAAAAACTTATTCATAACGCTCATCAATGACACGTTTTGATTTCTTCTCACTTCTTGGCAGGACACCAAGCTCGACAACCTTAACAAGTGGTGTGAAGCCAATGCGGCTCTTTACCTTTTCTGCAATGCGCCGGCTTAAGTCAGCAAAGTCAACGGTTCCATTTGTCTCCACATAGATACGCATGGTATCCTTGCCATCAAGATGTGAGATACGAATCTGGTATTCACTGGAAACTTCAGGGAATTCACGAAGAACTTCTTCAATCTGGCTTGGAAATACATTAACACCCTTAATCTTCATCATATCATCTGTTCTACCCATAATGACATCAAGACGAGGATATGGGCTGCCACATTCACAGACACCCGGAATGATACGGGACAGGTCATGGGTACGATAACGAATCAATGGCGCACCTTCTTTCACAAGGGTAGTAATTACGATTTCACCCATTTCACCATCAGGAACCGGCTTCAATGTAACAGGGTCGATAATTTCAATATAGATATAATCATCCCAATAATGCATACCGCAGTCATATTTACAACTGATACCGATACCGGGACCGTAGATTTCCGTTAAGCCATAGATATCATATAGCTCAATGCCAAGTTCTTCAGAAATACGCTTACGCATCTTTTCACCCCAGCGTTCGGAACCGATGACACCTTTTTTCAGATGAATCTTATCTTTAATACCTCTTTTTTCAATTTCTTCCGCAAGCAGAAGCGCATAAGAAGAGGTGGAACAAAGAACGGTAGATTTCATATCCATCATCATCTGTAGCTGTTTATCGGTATTACCGGGTCCCATAGGGATTACCATAGAACCAAGCTTCTCAGCACCATTCTGAAAGCCAATACCTGCTGTCCATAATCCATATCCGGGAGTTACCTGAATACGATCGAGCTTTGTAATGCCGGCCATTTCATAGCAACGCTTGAACATAATTGCCCAGTCATCAACATCCTTAGCTGTATAAGGGATAATGACCGGAAGACCGGTTGTGCCGGAGGAAGAGTGGATTCTTACGATATCCTCTTCAGGAGCAGTCATCAATCCAAGCGGATAAGCTTCACGCAGGTCATTCTTTTCGGAGAAAGGAAGCTTTGTAAAGTCTTCGCAGGAGCTTACGCCGCTGATTCCTGCCTCGGCAAGCTTTTTCCCATAGAAGCTTCCGGCAGCAACTAAGCGTTGTATCTGGTTGTTTACTTGTTGAATCTGTTTTTCTGAAATCTGCATAGTTTATACCTTCTTTCATGTTGCTTTAGCTATAAAGGGTTAATTCATATGGTTCTTTACATAGGAAAGTGCTGTAAAATTCAGCTCATGGAACCTTTCGGGGAGCTTTGAACGAATCGCATTTTTAAGATCCTCTTCATCTAAACCAAGTGCACCACTTTCCACAGCAGCACCAAGCAGGAGGATATTCATGACCTTAGGGGAGCCAATTTCCATACATGCTTTTTCGGTATCGACAATTAGAAGATTCTTAATATTCTTTCTTAAGTAAGTCAACATGTCTTCACCACAGTAAGAAGCTCCGGAAAGGGTAGCTGTAACCGGCATAATGGCACGGGAACTGACAACGACCTGACCGTCCTCCTTCAAATAGGGAAGCATACGGACTGTTTCACCGGGTTCAAATCCAAGGATAAGATCGGCAGTATGCTCAGCAATCATGGGAGAGTAGAGATTTTCACCCATACGAAGATGACTGAATACGCTTCCTCCTCTTTGTGCCATTCCAATTGTTTCAGCGCTCATAACAGGAATATTTTTTGCCATGGCTGCTGCAGCAATCAGCTTGGAGGCAAGGACGGTTCCCTGACCGCCAACACCACATAAGACAATATTTTTATTCATGCATGTTACCTCCCTTTTGAATCGCTTTCATAGGACAAAGCTGGCTGCAAAGTGTACATCCGGTACATAAGGAAGCATCAATGGTAACTTTGCCATTTTCCCTAATCAGAGCAGGACAGCCAATTTCGTTGATACATTTATTACAGCCGATACAGATGTTTTGGTCTACCTGCATACTCTTTTCCGGCTTGACAATGGCTATGCAAGGCGACTTAAAGATAATCGCTTTGACACCCGGCTGGGAAGCAATACGCTGCACACAGGAAACGGCGGTTTCATGTTCCAGAGGATTAACGGTTTCTACAACAGTGAGTCCGATACCTCGAAGTACAGCTTCCATATCAATCTTAGCTACGATATCCCCCATCATAGTCTGACCGGTTCCCGGATGAGGCTGATGACCTGTCATGGCAGTTGTTGAGTTATCCAGTATAATGAGAGTCATATCAGCCTGATTATAAACTGCATTTACAACTCCTGTAATTGCAGAAGCGAAAAAGGTCGAGTCACCGACGAAGGCAAAGCAGGTCGTATCAGGCTCAATCTTGCCAACTCCCTGTGCAATACCAAGACCGGCACCCATACACAGACAAGTATCTACCATATCAAGTGGCATGGCATTTCCTAGTGTATAGCAGCCGATATCACCACAAAAAATAGTCTTCTTACCCTTCATTGCCTTTTTTACAGCATAGAAAGAGGCACGGTGCGGACACCCGGCGCATAGTACGGGCGGACGTACAGGAAGGGCAGGAGGTGTTTCCGGAGAAGCTGCCTTTGGAAGTCCTTTTCCTAAGAATGCGGCAATATTTTGCAAAACACTGTCTCTTGTATTTTCACCGGCATTTTTAACATCATGGGTAAGCTTTCCAATAATTTTTACCGGAAGATGATGTTTTCCACAAATATAAGTAAGCTCGCGTTCAATAACCGGGTCCAGCTCTTCCAGACACAGAACCTCATCAAGACCTTCTAAGAAGCGTAAAGCAAGCTGCTCAGGGAAGGGATGCGGTGTAGATACCTTGAGATGACGAAGTTCACCGAGCTGCTTTGCAGCTTCCATGGCATAGGTAAAGCTGATGCCGCCGGAAGCGATACCTTTTCTGCAATTCTTATATTCGTCAGAAGCCGGAAGAATTTTATTCTTTTCATAATTAGAGAAGTCAAGAGCCAGTTCTTCATTGCGGGCTTCAATTTTTATATGGTTTTGATAGGAGAGGCGTGGAAAGATAACCCATCGATTGGAATCCTTGATAAATCCTTCCGGTGTATGTAATTCATATTCTTCAGAATCCTTAACAGTGATGGAGGCATAGCCATGGCATACACGGGTTGTCGGTCTTAAGAAGACAGGTGTGCCATATTTTTCGGAATAGGCAAAGGCATCCTGCACCATTTCATATGCTTCCTGGGCAGAGGAAGGATCGAAACATGGGAGCTTGGAAAAGGCACTGAAGTGTCTGGTATCCTGCTCTGTCTGCGAAGATACGGGTCCCGGATCGTCCGCTACAAGGATGACCATTCCTCCTTTGATTCCAATATAGGCAAGACTCATGAGCGGATCGGATGCAACATTTAATCCTACCTGCTTCATGGTTACCATGGTTCGGGCACCGGAGTAGGCAGCACCGGCAGCAACCTCAAGGGCAACCTTTTCATTAACGGACCATTCTACATATTGTCCGTCTCCACGTTTTTTGGCAAAGGTTTCGAGAACCTCAGTAGAAGGAGTACCGGGATAACCGGATACCAGATTAACACCGGCAGCGATGGCACCTAGGGCAATTGCCTCATTGCCCATTAAAAATTCGTTGTGCATAGAGAACCTCCATAAAATGCGTTTTATTTTCATGAGTATAACATTATGTATACTGGAAATCCAGCATTATATTGTGTTATTTTGCATCTTTTGCATAGATTTTCTGTATAAGTATGCAAAATATATGATTTCGGCAATTGCCGTAATTGTCCATGAAATAGAATACAGAAGATACAGGGAAGGTACCGTACGAAAATAAGCAAATACGGTGTAAATCCATATAACGCGGAAGATACAAGATCCCAGAATAACGATAAGGGTTGGAATAATTGTTTCTCCAAGACCTCTGGAGGCTGCTATGCTACAATCCATAAATGAAGAAATTGCATAGGAAAGTCCCATAACAGTCAGTCGATACATACCGGCTTCTATAACAGCAGTATCTTTTGTAAATAAACTAAGGAAGCCATGACCAACGATAACCAGTGATACGCCAAGGATTAGTCCTGCAAAAAAGGAATAAGCAAGGCTTATAAAATAGCTTTTCAGAATCCGCTTCTTGTTGTTGGCACCATAATTTTGTCCAATAAAACTTCCGCAAGCAGTATAGAAGGCAGCCATGACATCATAAACAAGTCCGTCAGCGTTAGCAGCGGCAGAGTTACCGGCTACCGTAATGGCATCAAAGGAATTGATACCTACTTGTACGAAAAGATTGGCAAATTGGAAAATGATATTCTGCATAGCGGCAGGGACGCCAATTCGTGCAATGGCAAGAAGCTTGTCCTTTTTGATTTGAAGTTCCTTGAGTGAAAGTCCATAAGATTCCTTACTGCGACAAAGTGCATGCAGAATCAGAATGGCAGACAGATATTGTGAAATCACACTGGCAAGAGCAACACCTACAACACCCAGATTACACACAATGACAAAGAACAGATTCAATATAATGTTTAGAATGCCGGCGATGGTAAGATAACGCAGTGGGCGCTTCGTATCACCGGCAGCACTGAATACGGCATTTCCCCAATTATAAATGGCAAGGGCAGGCATGCCAAGAAAATAGATGCGAAGATAAAGTGTGGCATCACCGATTAATTCCTGTTTGGTATTCATAATGGATAAAATGGAATGAGAGAAAAGGATACCAATCAATAAAAAAAGCAATCCGGCAAGTAAACTAAAAAAAGCGGCAGAGTGAGAGGTTTCCTTTACTGCCTTTGGATTCCTGGAACCGATATGAAGTGCCACAAGCACATTGATTCCACCGGATAAGCCTATCAAAGCCCCGGTAAAAAGGGTAACAAGAGTAGTTGTCGAACCAACGGCTCCAAGAGCAATGCTACCGGCAAATTGTCCAACAACTGCAATGTCAGCCATATTAAATAGAACCTGCAACAGATTGGATAAGATTAATGGCAGGCTGAATAATAAAATTTGTTTTCCGAGAGATCCTCTGGTCAGATCCTGTTTTTCGTTTCCCATGATATAGCACCATGTCCTTTCGTATATAAACATTCCAAATTATTTTATTCCTATGTTGTTACTTTTTCAAGGGGTGGAATGCAGGATAGCGTTCGTTGACTTTCTTATAGAGATATGGTACTTTAATAATTAGACGGGTTAACGTAATAAAGTGCGATAATTCGAAATATTGGGGCAAATCCGGCAGGGGGAAAACAGCCGGTGGGAAGGAACAAGAGATTATGCCAGTAATGGAATATTTAGAGCGTAATGCAAAGCTTTATCCGGATGAAGTTGCATTGGTAGAGCTTAGTCCTGATCAGAAGGACACAAGAAGGATTACATGGAAGGAATTTGAACTCATTGAAGCTGACCGTTTTGATCCATACCGTAGAGAAATTACATGGAGTGTCTTTAATGAAAAAGCAAATCGTTTTGCGAATCTTTTAATCAGCCGTGGAATCAAGAAGGGTGATAAGGTAGCTATCATTATGTATAATTGTCTGGAGTGGCTGCCAATTTATTTTGGGGTATTAAAGAGTGGTGCAATTGCAGTACCATTTAACTTCAGATATGATGCAGATGAGATTCTGTATTGTGCAGAGCTTGCTGAGGTCGATATGATTGTATTCAGCTCTTCCTTTATCGGACGTATCGAAGCAAATGCTGAACGCCTTAGCAAGGGACGTCTGTTAATCTATGTAGGTGATAACTGTCCAAGCTTTGCGGAGAGTTATCATGAGCTTGTTGCGGACTGCTCAAGTAAAACGCCTTATGTAGAGATTACGGATGATGATTTTGGAGCTATTTATTTTTCTTCTGGAACAACAGGATTCCCAAAGGCGATCTTACATAAACACTTAAGCCTTACACAAGCTGCGGAAATGGAGCAGAAGCATCATGCAACGAGTCGCGATGATACATTTCTGTGTATTCCGCCTTTGTATCATACAGGAGCAAAGTTCCACTGGATGGGAAGCCTGGTGGCTGGAAGTAAAGCCGTATTGTTAAAAGGAACAAAGCCGGAGACCATTCTGGAAACCATCTCAAAGGAACACTGTACAATTGTATGGCTTCTTGTTCCATGGGCACAGGATATTCTGGATGCCTTAGACAGAGGAGATTTGAAGCTGGAGGATTATCAGCTTGACCAGTGGAGACTGATGCATATCGGAGCGCAGCCTGTACCACCTTCCCTGATCAAACGCTGGAAGGAGTATTTTCCAAATCATGCGTATGATACCAACTATGGACTGTCTGAATCTACAGGTCCAGGCTGTGTACATCTTGGTATGGAGAATATTCATAAGGTTGGAGCAATCGGTGTTCCGGGATACCGCTGGGAGTGTAAGATTGTCGATGAGAGTGGTAATCAGGTAAAGAGGGGCGATGTCGGAGAACTTTGTGTAAAGGGACCTGGCGTTATGACCTGTTATTATAACAATCCTGAAGCTACGGCAGAGACAATCAAAGATGGCTGGTTATATACCGGTGATATGGCGATGCAGGATGAAGATGGTTTCTATTTCCTCGTAGACCGTAAGAAGGATGTTATCGTCAGTGGTGGTGAGAATATTTATCCTGTTCAGATTGAAGATTTCCTTCGTCGTTACGAAAAGATTAAGGATGTGGCAGTAATCGGCTTACCGGATAGAAGATTAGGTGAGAAGACAGCCGCTATTATTGAGATTAAGGATAGTATGACCTGTACAAAGGAAGATATCGAAGAATTCTGCATGGAGCTTCCCCGCTATAAACGTCCAAAGGAAATTATCTTTGCAGAGATTCCAAGAAATGCAACAGGAAAGATTGAAAAGCCAAGACTTCGTAAGATGTATGGTGCAGATAATCTTGTAGCAAAAGAGAATATGGGTTAATCATAAAACGTGGGGATATTTTATCCCCACGTTTTAAAGTTTTAACAGTTCCTTTGCATTACCACCAAGAATGGCAGAGAGTGTAGCTTCATCAAATCCACATTCCTTAAGCATGGCAATATTTTCTGCCTGTGATGTCCACGGGCTGTCACTTCCATACAGAATATGGTCAGTGCCATGTGCAAGAACTATTCTTTTGAATTGCTCCATAGTAAGTTGAGGCTTCCAGACATAAGGAATAGCCTCGTTCATAGGCCGAATCGGATAGAAGGAGAAAGAAGTGTCAAACCAAACATTTTGAGAGGTAAGCAATTCTTCGACCTCATCCCAACAATTCCAGCCTCCCATGTGTGCAAGAACGAGCTTGTCCGGCTTTACCTGCTCTATGGCAGAAAGGATATGCTTTGGCGTAACATAATCCTGTCCCGGGAAGCTGATGTCAAAGCCGGCATGAGTCAATACAATCAAGTCATTTTCACAGGCGCATTCCAGAATGCGTAAGAAACGGATATCATCGATATAGGTTTCCTGAAAAACAGGATGGATTTTGATACCACGTATGCCATTTTGCGCAAGGCTTCTTAATATCACGCGATAATCGGAATTATCCGGGTGGATACCGCCAAAGGAAATGATTCCCGTTTCCTGAAAGTGTTCATTATGCTCTATGGCAGCCTTGTTTACATGCTCCTGCTGTGATGGTTTAGTGACTACGGGAAGAAGAACGGAATAGTCAACATGAGCTTCCTCCATGCTAAGTTTCAAGTCAGATTCTTTGCCTGACAGATAATTCTTCATATTTGAGCTGTTTGCAAGCTTCGTGACAGCACGGTCTGCAATTTCAGCAGGAAAGGTATGTGTGTGAAAATCGATAATCATAATTATTTTCTCCTCTTTTCATATGAAATCATATTATTCCTAAATGATAATTTTTGCAATGAATTCAAGCAGAAAAGCAGAGAAAACATGTGTGTGACTAAGTACAATGGAAAAAAGAGCAGTAGGAGGACTGAATTATGTTTTTGTGGAATAGGAAGACAAAGATTTTGACAGAGATTGCAACAGCTCCGATACAGAATATCATTGAAATCCTAAAAAGAGATCAGGAAAAGGTGTTAAGAAGTACTGCAAATGGACAAGGTAATATCTATCTTGTGATGGGAGAAAATATGGAATCGGAGCAGTACATAATAGAGATAGAGAGTCAGAGAATAGAAATAAAAGCAACAGATGAATTGGGATTTATCTATGGTCTGCTTTATTTGAGTGAACATTTCCTTGGTATTAAGCCTTTTTGGTTTTGGATGAATCAGGAGATTGACGTAAAGGACAGCATTGAGATCGAGGAAGGAATTATCCGGTCCGTAAAGCCAGTGGTTCGTTTTCGAGGCTGGTTCTTTAATGACGAAGTGCTTATGCTAAAGTGGAAATACAATGAGAATGGTATTGACGGCTGGAAAATGTGTTTTGAAGCACTGCTTCGTTGTGGTGGAAATATGGTAATTCCCGGAACAGACAAGATGTCAAGGAGAAACAGAAGACTAGCGGCTGATATGGGACTATGGATTACCCATCATCATGCAGAACCGCTTGGCGCAGAAATGTTTGTAAGGGAATATCCGGATGAAGAACCTAATTATATGGAGCATCCAGAAGCCTTTCATAAGCTTTGGGAGGATGCAGTAAGGGAGCAAAAGGAAATAGCAACAGAATCACTTCAGGGACAGTGCAAGGTAGTATGGAATCTATGCTTTCGTGGTCAGGGCGATATGCCGTTTTGGAGTACAGATACGACAGGTCAGTTTGATACGCCCCGGAAACGTGGGAAAATGATTAGTGACATGATCAGAAAACAGTGTGAGATTGTAAGAAAGTATGTGAAGAACCCGATATTCTGTACCAATCTTTATGGTGAAATCATGGAGCTATACGAGCAAGGTTACATAGAACTCGATTCGGATGTCATAAAGGTAAGGGCAGACAACGGATATGGCAGGATGGTCACAAGAAGGCGTGATAATCATACGGCTAGAGTTTCTTCCATGCCTGATAAAAAAGACAGTGGCATGCAGGGAATCTATTATCATGTTTCCTTTTATGATTTACAGGCTGCCAATCATATTACCATGTTGCCTAATTCCATTGACTTTGTGAACCGTGAACTGGATACCGTGTTAAAGTGCGGTGGTATTGATTTCTGGATTATTAACTGCTCTAATGTACGTCCACATACTTATTATCTGGATGCTGTCAGAAGAAAGTGGTTTGGATGCAGCCTGTCTGATGAACAGTAAAGCAAGAGCTTTATAGAGGAATATTTTCATGGGATGTCCACAGTTGCTGATTGTTATGCTGCATACCCAAAGGCAATGATTTCTTATGGCGTCAATGAGGATGAACATGCAGGAGAGCAGTTTTATACGGAAAATATACGGTTACTGGCACATCAACTGATTGTTGACCAAACGCAAAGTGTAGGAGAGCTCTGAATGACTGCTTTGCAGATGTAAAGCATACAGCATATATGGTACGTAAGGTTATGGGAATGGTGCGTGAACTCGGAGACAATGCGCGACACGATAAATGGTATCGGGAATACTGCTATAGCAAAGAGGACAGGAAGGTATTTCTGCTTCTGGTAACAGATAATCATATGACGGATTGGGAACTGTATGAAGCAATGAAGACAGGCAAAAACCTAAAAAGAAAATAAATTTTTACATGTACATCTACCAATTCGTACTTTTTCTCATTATAATAAAAACGAATTTTACCAGAGAGGAGAAAGTAAATGAACCACAAAATGAAAAAAATGATATCTGCAGTTCTTGTATTTGTCTTAGTACTTTCCTTTACGATTACAGCATCAGCACAGGAAAATATAGGAAATGGACTGATTTTGTCAGCAGGAACACTGACCTTGACAGAGGGCTCATCCACGGTATTGGTGGCAGCTATGCAGGAGGGATTTGATGCTTCCAGGCTTTCATGTGTATCGGCTAATCCCGAGGTAGCAACAGTTGCGCCTATGGCTTCTATGAGCAATATTGCGAATTTTCAGGTTGATTATGTAGGGAACGGCTCTACCGTTATTGCAATTTATCACATGGACAACCCGGCAGTGGTGGCCTATGTAACAGTAAATGCTACATCAATTGTGATGGAGATTCCAACCAAACTTGGAACAAATCGTAATAATTACTGTACTCTTACAGGATATGAATTTGCTCCGTATGAGTTCCATAAATATGCTGATTATAATGATTATAAGTATACTTTAAAGATTAGCTACCGTTGTGATTCCTATAAGGATGACGGCTTTACAAAATGGGGCTGCTATGGCTATTTCTATGATGCTTCAGGTAATGTTCTTTCTAAGGTGCATTTATATTGTGGTTCGTTAGCGAAAGGACGTGTTTATCACAGTGAGTTTAACGTTCCGGTTAATGCGGTACGTTTTTCGATAGAAGGATTCTAAGGAAGGAAAAGTTATGAAGAACAGACAGAAAAAAATAGCGCTGCTATTATGCACAGTATTATCCATGTCAGTGCTTGGTGGCTGTGGACAGACAAAGGAAACAGAAGAGATTACGGAGGATGTGGCTATTGTGGAAGCTGCGAATCCAACGGTTGGAGATTTGAAGTTAAGTGGTGAATTTATAGCTACGATTAATCCTGACGACTCTATCTATGTCATACCAAAGACAACTGCAGAGGTTATGGAAGTCAAGGTGAAGGCAGGAGATGTCGTGGAGGCGGGAGATGTGCTAGCGGTACTGGATGATACGATGGCACAGATATCCATGAAATCAGCGCAGATAAGTCTGGATAATGCAAAGAGAGCATATAACCTTTCTTATGGAGATGGCGCTACTATTATAAATGATATACAGACGGACAGTTCTCTTTCTAAGATTGAGGATGGTGTAGCTACGCAACAGGAAAGTTTTCTGGATGCGATGGATTCGCTGGAACGGTATAAGAGACAGCTTGCGGATGCCCAGAAGGAACTTGCAGATGTCAGGAAGAAATATGATTATCGCGAAGACCCGGAAGAAATCAAGGATTATGCCGAAAGTATTGATAAGGGAACTTTGGAGGGAATGAATGAGTACCAGGCGGCAATGACCCGATATCAGACGGCAGCTTCACTGGATGCTCAATGGCAGGCTAAAGTAGATGGCTACAAGCAGGCAATTGATCAGTGTGAAGAAGCAATTGAGAATCTTCAGGATAGCATTGACAGTACTTATGAGTCTTACAGTCAGACAGCGACAACTACCAGTATCAGTAATGGAGAGCTTCGCGAAGAGCAGAAGCAGGTATCACAGAACAGTATTTCAGCAGCTGAGTTGGGTATCGAACAAGCCAAGGAGAGTCTAAAAGCGTATACAATCACAGCAGCAATCTCAGGAGTAATAGAAACGGTTAATATAAAGGAACATGATTTTGCTACATCAAGCAATCCGGCTTTTGTAATATCCAATAAGGATTCCATGGTTGCTACCTTTTATGTCAGTGAGGATGTACGTAATACCTTTTCGATAGGACAAAAGATTTCACTTGAGAAGGATGTAGCGCAATATGAAGGTGAGATTATTGAAATCGGCAGTGCACTGGATACAACAACAGGTCTTTTTAAGATTAAAGCAGGCATAAAGGGAGATACTTCAGCTATGCTTTCCGGTACTAAGGCAAAGCTTACAACAGATACCTATCATGAAAAGAATGCGCTGATTATTCCATATGATGCTGTTTATTATGATGGAACTCAGGCATATGTGTATACGGTAGTAGATGGAAAGGCAAAAAAGACTAATGTTACTACAGGGCTATATGATGTGGAGAATATTGTGATAACAGAAGGAATTACGAAGGATGATACGGTAATTACTACATGGTCTGCGCAGTTGCGTGAAGGTGTTGCAGTTTCCATTCGCGAGAGCGAAAATGGTGCAGCAAATAAGACGCAGGAATAGGAGGAATGGTATATGAGTTCCTTAACAAAACTTGCGTTAAAACGACCGGTTTCTGTACTGTTAATCGTACTTGCCCTGATTGTATTCGGAATCAGTTCTGTATTTGGTTTTAAGATGGAACTGACACCGGATATGGAAATGCCTATGCTTTTTGTACTGACAATTTATCAGGGCGGTGATCCTGAGACAACACAGGAGCTGGTAACAAAGGTGGTAGAGGATTCCGGTAAAACACTTGCAGGTGTGGATTCGATTGATTCCCAGTCAACAGCGAATATGTCTATGGTTATGTTTTCCTATGATTATGGTACGGACATTGACGAGGCATATTCTGACCTGAGAAGTGCTCTTGACACCGCATCTTTGCAGTTACCGGAGGATGCAAGAGATCCGGTTATCATTGAAATGAACATGGATGCACAGGATGTCATGACTTTGTCAGTAACGACAACCGGTGATACAGATGTCTTGGCATTTGTAAAGGATGAACTTGAACCGGAACTGGAACGTGTTGCAGATATTGCAGATGTTACGGTAACAGGTGGACAGGAAGATTATATCCGGATTGAACTTCATCAGGACAAGATGAAGCAATACGGTGTGACAATGGCGAATGTGTCTACCTACATTGCAACGACCGACTTTACAATCCCAATTGGTGGAGTAAATCAGGGGTCACAGGAGATTAGTTCGTCTGCTTCTTCTAAACCGGAGACTTTAATAGATTTGCAGAATGTTCCAATCGTAACAGGCAGGGGAAGTGTTATAAAGCTGTCAGATATTGCAACAGTTTCCATGGCGGCAAAGGATTATGAAAGTATCAGCCGTTTTAATGGAAATGACAGCATCAGTATTGGCATCGCTAAGACACAAAGTGCCGGTACGGTTGATGTGTCAAAACAGGTGAAAAAGGTTATTGAAAAGACTTCCGCAAAGAACCCGGCAGTACAGATTGCTGTTGCATATGATGCAGCAGATAGTATTATTTCTTCTTTAAGTGCTGTTGGAGAGACCTTGGCACTTGGCGTAGTGTTTTCCATGCTTGTATTGTTTATCTTCTTTGGAGATTTGAAAGCCAGCCTGATTGTAGGAAGCTCTATGCCGATAGCTTTGATGGCGACGCTGATATTTATGAGCTTTGCCGGATTTTCCCTGAATATCGTTACTATGGGAGCACTTGTCATTGCCATTGGTATGATGGTAGACTCATCTATTGTCGTTTTGGAAAGCTGTTTCCGTTTGAAGGATAAGAATCCTGATTTTAAAGAAGCGGCATTCCTCGGTACAAAGACAGTTGCTTCATCCGTAGTTGCTTCTACCATTACTACAATCGTTGTTTATCTGCCGCTTGCAACGTTGAAGGGACTTGCAGGACAGTTGTTTGATGAGCTTGGTTTTACCATTATTTTTGCCATGTTATCCTCTTTGATTATTGCATTGACCTTGATTCCGATTTTCTTTTGGAAATACAGACCGAAAGAAAAAAAGGATACACCAATCAATAAGATTCTTGCCAAAGTCAATGCAGGCTATAGAACGATTCTACGCCATATTATGTTGAAAAAGAAGACGGTTATGCTGGTAGCAGTCGGACTTCTTGTGCTTGCTATCTATCTGGCAGGGCAGCTTGATACGGAGCTTATGTCGGCAACAGGTCTTGATAACATGAGTATTACTATAGAACAGCGTAGCGGTACACGTCTTGAGGTTATAGATGAGAATATTCAGCCAATAGAACAGATGATTATCGAGGATCCGGACTTTGAAGGATGCAATGTTTCCATCAGTGGAGCAAAGGCGACAATTACTGCATATCCGGCTGAAAGCTGTAATAAGAGTATTAACGAACTGGTAGATAAATATAACCGTGAGCTTAGCGGATATACCAATATGAGTATTATTGTGGAAGCTTCAGGAAGCGGAATGACATCGATGATGAGTGTTGGTTCTTCTACAGAAATTGACTTAAGCGGTGAGAGTATGGAGAACTTGAAGACAGCAGCAAGGCAGGTAGAGCAGTTGATGTTAAAAGTACCGGGAGTCATCAAGGTATCCAGTGATCTCACTTCAGATGCATCGCAGGCAAAGATTAAGATTGATCCATTGAAATGTATGGATGTAGGGTTAACAGCCGTGCAGGTAGCAAGTGAGATGTACAATGCAAGCAGTGGTAAAGAGGCTATGAAGATGAACATTGGAACCGACGAGTATTCCGTTATGCTGGAGTATCCAAAGGGAAGTTATTTAGAAATGAGCCAGCTGATGAATCTTGAAATAGCAACACCAAGAGGAACAACGATTACTGTTGCTGATGTAGCAGAACCGGTTTTCTCAGATGTACCGGAGACATTAATTCGAAGCAATGGTAAATATCAGGTTGCAATTACTGCTTATACCACAGATGAAGCTAAGTTTACAGCACAGAATGCTATTTATGAAGCAGTGGAAAACGCAGACTTCCCGGAGGGTGTGGAGCAGACAGAGAACATGATGATGGAAATGATGATGGAGGAATTTACCGCAATCGGTATGGCAATTATCACTGCTGTATTTTTGATTTTCCTTGTTATGGCAATTCAGTTTGAATCACCAAGATTCTCTTTAATGGTCATGCTGAGTATTCCATTTAGTTTGATTGGTTCTTTCTTCCTGCTGTATATAACAAATTCTACCCTGAATATGACCTCTCTGATGGGTGTATTGATGCTTGTAGGTATCGTTGTAAATAATGGTATTCTGTATGTAGATACTGCAAACCAGCTAAAGGAAACTATGCCATTGAATGATGCTTTGATGGAAAGCGGATGTATTCGTCTTCGCCCTATTCTGATGACGACGCTGACTACAATTCTTTCCATGATACCAATGATTTTTACAAATAATGAAAATGCAGCAATGATGAAGGGAATGTCTCTTATCATCATAGGTGGTCTGATCACATCAACATTGTTGATTCTGCTATTACTGCCAAGCTTCTATTTACTGATGAGTAAGGATGGACATCGTGAGGCAAAGGAAAGAAAACTGCAAAAACGTCAAATGAAACAGGAAAAGAAGAATTCCCAGAAAAAATAAACTGTAAAGAAAGCAGAATTTGGTTTCATACCAGATTCTGTTTTTTTATGCCCTGGTGATCCTAATAAGTACTCGCAATATACCTCATACGGGTATATTATTTATTCGAAATAGAGTAACTATAAAGGTGCTGAATAGTTACAGGAAAAGGATATAATGTCAGACAATATTGACATTCAACAAGCAAAAACTGTATAATATAAAAAGGAGAATGCTATCCTGGTGGAAGGAATGTAATATGAAAAAAGCAAATAAAAATGCGATATTAATTGTAGATGATGAAGAATTTATAAAGAAATCTCTTTCGGATGTGTTAAAAGAAGATTATGAAATACTTACTGCTGAAAATGGCAAAGAGGCATTAGATGTGCTTGCCAAACATTCAGAAAACATAGCAGTTATTGTGTTAGATGTAGTCATGCCGGTTATGGATGGTGTTACATTTTTAGAGAATTTCAGGAACCATCAGGAATATAATAATATTCCTGTTATTGTTGCGACTTCCAATGAGGATGAGGGCTTAGAACAAAAATGTCTGGAATATGGTGTCTGGGATTTTGTCATGAAACCATATAATCCTTTGTTGCTTCAATTCAGAAT
>JALEWA010000108.1 GCA_022788085.1 Lachnospiraceae bacterium | reverse complement strand
CCCTGGTTAGACTGGTTAGCCTGTGCAAGCATAGACTGACCTGCCTGTGAAAGAATATTTGCATTAGAATATCTAACCATTTCTTCTGCCATATCAGTGTCACGGATTGCAGACTCTGCACTCTGTGTATTCTCTACAACGTTATCCAGATTCTTGATGGTATGCTCTAAACGATTCTGAACGGCACCAAGTGCGGAACGCTGTGTAGATACCTTCTGTAATGCAGCTGAAATAACATCGATTGCATCTGTAGCATTATCACCTGTCTCGTCCACAATACCAACGGAGGTACTTGCAAGCTTATTGATACCAAGAGATGCTGCTGACATAGACTGGATGTTAGTCTCGATCTTATTAGTTCTTGCAGAGTCTGCTCCTACATGGAGACTGAAGCTTAAATCTGCTGCTACTTCTGCTGTATTCTTGGTGATATAAGGCTTAATAGCTGCATCATCTGCCAATTCGCTTGTAGCCTGTGCATCTGTATAAAGACCTCCTGTGTAAGAACCGTTCTCATTAAAATACTTACTCAAGCCAATACCTGATACTTCCTGTCCATCAGCGTCATATAGCTTAGCTGTAGACTCATTGCCCTTGTAATCTGCTGTTGCAATCGTCTGAGCAGCTCCTAATGAGCCATCGCCACCTAATGCCGCACCATCTGCACGTCCGAGTAAACGGTATTCATCCTTCATCTTAGTTCCATCAGAAGTGTCCAAATAAGCGGATAAATCTTCACCCTTTGCAACTCTTGTTATAGAATTCGTCTTAGTATCTAGGATATAGGCATCATTTGCAGCTGTCATGGTACCGTCTGCATTCTTAGTTATACTACCAGCTGTCAGAGAAGCATTCTGAAGTGCCATATACTTTGTCTCATCAATTGCAGCTCCTGTTACTGCTCCGTTCTTTCCAACCGTACCTGCTTTCAAATACTTTGTGATATCATCACCCTTTGAAATAACATCCGCAGACATCGGTGCACTTGAATTAGCAGAAGATATTGTACTTCCAACAATATATACATTATCTGTACCCACATAATCAATCTTCTTGGTAACTGCCGTATTGCTGCCTGTGTTCTTGGTATAGGTTACTGCATAATTTGCTGTATAGGTCTTTGTAGTAGCCTTTGCGCTGTCGCCCTTTAACAAATATGTCTCATTGAACTTTGTTGTCTCAGCAACACGGTCAATTTCAGAGACAAGCTGATCCATTTCATCCTGAATATACTGACGGTCTGTTGTAGAGTTTGTTCCATTAGCTGCCTGTACTGCCAGCTCGTTCATTCTCTGTAACATATCGGTAACTTCCTGCAAAGCACCTTCTGCTGTCTGTACAGATGAAATACCATCCTCTGCATTTGCAGATGCCTGATCAAGACCACGAATCTGCTTTCTCATCTTCTCAGAAATAGAGAGTCCTGCTGCATCATCTGCTGCACGGTTAATCTTATAACCGGAAGATAACTTCTCTGTAGAACCTGCTACTGTTTTCTGTGTAACACCTAACATTCTGTTAGAGTTCATCGCCTGTAAATTGTGCTGTACTACCATAATTTTTTCCTCCTTGAAAAAGATTTCACGACATCCTTGCCGTGTTCATTCCCCTTAATTTATGAAAACCTTAAGGGACTTTGTAAAGAATCACCGTCGGCCGTTCAGTCATTCTTTAGCATGGTAAGTATAATATTTAGTTTTCCCGAAAACGACATCACGTTTTCTTTATATATATCGGTACTAAAGCACTATTTCTTTAGTCCGTTATATAGCATGATTTTTATGTTCTTATTGTCTGATTTGTTTATAAAATTTAGACAATAAAATAAGGACATCCTTTCCAAAACGTTGCTATGAACGCTTCTGAAACTGCCCTTATATATATCCTTTTTATTCACTTATACTACTCAAAACCCTAATAATTGTGACTTTATCAGTCAACTTTATTATACTTCCTATTAACCGAAATTGCAACTTTTTTTCTATAAATATTTATATATATTCAATCCAATTCACACAATTTAATCATAACAGGACTATTAAAAGAAGCCGGACAATCCGGCTTCTCCTTATAACAGCAATATCATTCTATCCCAGAATAGATAGTACTCCCTGGTTAGACTGGTTAGCCTGTGCAAGCATGGACTGACCTGCCTGAGAGAGAACATTAGCATTAGAATACTTAACCATCTCTGTAGCCATATCTGTATCACGAATTGCAGATTCTGCACTCTGTGTATTCTCAACAACATTGTCCAGATTCCTGATGGTATGCTCTAACCGATTCTGAACTGCACCAAGTGAGGAGCGCTGTGTAGATACCTTCTGTAATGCTTCAGCAATAACATCAATTGCATCGGTTGCATTGTTCCCCGTCTCATCGACGATACCAATTGCCGTACTCTTAAGCTTATTAACACCAAGTGATGCCGCAGACATAGACTGAATCTTTGTTTCTATCTTATTTGTTCTTGCAGAATCAGCACCTACATGTAATCTAAAGCTCAAATCAGCAGTTACCTCTGCAGTATTTTTGGTGATATAAGTAGATATCTTCAATAGTTTTGTTGTCGCATTTGCATCATCATCATTTAGTACTTCCTGCGTAGCCTGTGCAGACGTATATAAACCACCCTTATAATTTCCATTCTCATCAAAGTATTTTCGAAGAGCAACACCTGAGACTTCATTTCCATCAGAGTCATATAGCTGTTTTCTGGAAACATCCAGCTTGAAGTCTGTTGCTACAACAATATCATCTACTCTTGCGGTTGGAGTTGTTCCTGTTCCTAAGGATGTACCTGTTCCAACACTTGTACCATGTGAATCATTTGTACAATCACCACCATTCAGGTGCTTGTCGATTTTAACTTCATCCAGCATACGGTAACGATCCTTCATATTAATTTTCCAGGTAGCTCCTGAAGTATCTACATCCATATAGTCGGATAAGTCATTTCCACTGGCAACTTTAATAACGGTATTTGTAACGGTATCAAATATGAAAGCATCTCCTTTTGTCGATGCATCCGTTGCTGTCAATTTCCCGTCTGCAAATTTCAGTTCAGCATTATTTGTTCCGGTATCGTTGACAGTTAATAAGGTTGCATCCGAATTCTTAAAGATTGCATAATCAGAATTCTTAAAGGCACCTTTTACACTTCCGTTTAATCCCTCATTGCAATCAGTCAGATATTTTGTTACATCGCCGCCCGTCCGAATCACATCTGCCGATACCGGACAAGCCTTATTAGACCGGGAAACAGAGTCTACATCTGCAATGTATAGATTATCTTTTCCTACATAATTTACCTTATGCTCTACACCATTATTATTTGCTTGACCACCACCACCTCCTGTTCCATTGTAAATGCCGTAATTTGACCCTGTATTAAGTGTATAGGTTACCGCATAATTAATCGTATACGCCTTGCTGGATGCTTTTGCTGTGTCTCCCTTTAACAGATAAGTTTCATTAAACTTCGTTGTTTCTGACACACGGTCTACTTCTGTTACCAGTTGATCAATTTCATCCTGAATGTACTGTCGGTCTGTTGTAGAATTGGTACCATTTGCTGCCTGTACTGCCAGCTCATTCATTCTCTGCAGCATATCAGTTACTTCCTGTAGAGCACCTTCTGCTGTCTGCACGGAAGAGATACCATCCTCTGCATTTGCTGATGCCTGTGAAAGACCTCTAATCTGCTTTCTCATCTTCTCGGAAATGGAAAGACCTGCTGCATCATCAGCTGCACGATTAATTCTGTATCCTGACGATAACTTCTCTGTGGAACCTGCTACTGTTTTCTGGGTTATTCCCAACATTCTGTTAGAATTCATTGCTTGTAAATTGTGCTGTACTATCATATTATTTTCCTCCTTGAATATAAATGGCATCCTTGCCTTTTCTACATAATACATA
>JALEWA010000071.1 GCA_022788085.1 Lachnospiraceae bacterium | reverse complement strand
CCACCGAAGCAATTTGCAGCAGATTTACAGTCTGTCCCCTTTGGCCACTCGGGAATCCATCCATAGCAAGAACAAATTCTTGACAACGATTATTTATATCATATTATAACTTAAAATGCAACCATTTTTCTAAAATCTGTTACAGATTTTTATGCTATATGCAATAACGCCTCCCCTTTCTTGTGTAAATCGCTATACTAGTATAACCAATCTTCTTCTACTACCATTTTTAAATCCGCAAACATCTGATAAAAGCTATTTTTTGTTTCACGTATAATATCTAAGGCAATTTCTTTATTATACGCATGCGCCACATTATTCCTGGCATGCAGTGCCGAGATCCACAACTCCTCATCCCGAATCAATCCAGCCTGATATGCAGTCTTAAGTATTTGGCGCGGAGAACCTGTCTGCCCCTCAGCAAACCCAGCATTTTCCAGGATTTCCTTCATCGCCTTCCATGATTGTTCAAAGCATACCTCATACAAACCAACAAGTCCTGTCATCTCAACATTTCCATAAGGTTCTTCATACCCATAAATGTCCTTCAGATTATAAAAAGCTCTACAAAAATTATCAAACTTTTTCATAAACAGTTATCCCCTCCTTTTGGATAGACTCCAGTAATTCTTCCTGTATGGAAGCATTCAAATTTACAATGTCATACTTTAATAAAGTTGACGTTTCTTCATCGACTGTAATCGCAAATATATCAACTTTTCCACCAGATACTGCCAAATCAATATCACTTCTATCCTTATAATCACCACGAGCTCTTGAACCGAACAAAATCACTTTATCAACATTGCAATTCTTTGCAATGTTGCAGATTTCATCAATTACCGCTTGCTTAATTCCTGTGTTTTTATATCGTTCCATGTTCTTTCACACACCTTCTTACTGTTTCAATAGTATCACAATCTCTGTCGCAAAGATACCCTTTGGGATTCGGATGTTCAGATAACCACAACATATAGCTATTCTCATAACCCACTTCATTTTTACTATCGGAACATCTGCGCAATAATCTGTACGACCCAGAAGATGCCAAAGAGAAGCATTCCGGCATTTAAAGCCACCGTCGAAAAACGCTGTCCTTTCTGTAATTCTTCTGATGTGTGATTTACATAAAATTTCTTTCTTTTTAAAATGAGAAGAATAACTCCGGCAATAACAAGGATGAATAAAAGCATGGCATAACTCATGAAAATGGCAATCCCTGAGATATTGCTCATCGTAAGATTCATAATTTCCTCTTGTGTTGAAGCAGAAGACACTGCGGATGCATATTCCAGATATCCTGTCTTCTCCATGATATACATTCCTAGTATAGAACCCATAAAGTTCGTTAACATATGCATTAGAATAGTATGAATCACATTTCTGGTTCTTACATAGATAAATCCGTAAAAGCATCCTAGTACAAATGCATAAGCAAATTGGTTCAAATTGCCATGGAATAAACCAAAAAGAATACCGGAAAGCAAAATAGCAAGTCCTTCTCCATACTTCACAACACGATCAATCAAAAGCTTACGGAATATATATTCTTCTGCAATCGGTGCTGCGATTACCATAACAAGAAAGCTTGTTAGCGGGTTAATATTCATTGCAAGATTCACAATAGTATTCTCAACCTGCCCCTGCTTAAAAACCCCAACAATAGCTGTCAGCACATTTCCAATAATATTGCTTATATACACAAGTGCATAACACATGATAAATGCCACAAGCCACTGTCCAACTGTCATTTTCTTCTTTTCCGGTATTTCCTGTTCCACAGGAACTCTTCGTATCAGTGCAATCATAATCGGATAACCAATTACATACATCGGAAACATTGATATCAGAAAGGAAATGTCATTGTTTTCCATAAGCTCTGGTGCAACTGCTTTTACAACATTAATAACAGCTATTTGTAATGCATAGATTACTATTGTACCAATAAAAAACATAAGTCCTAACTTTGAAAATAATTTCTTCTCCATACTCTCTCCTTCACCTCTCAATATATCTTGTGTATACACACTATAATACATTTTATTTTATGTCAACATTATTATTTTTGTTATCGTTAAATATTTTTGTTACTATAATACTGTCACAAATGAATATATCTTTTCACAACCAGAAACAGGTACGTGACATAGTCCCAAAGCAACCACTTTATGCCATGTACCTGTTTTGTCCGTAGATCAAAGAAAAAAACTGCCACACATTTGTGACAGTCTTCTCTATTTATTTTGCATTGGCAGGTTCAATATTGATTGCCTTTCCTTTAATCTTTACATTCTTCATAGCCTTTAAGACTGCCCCTGCATGCTCTTTGGGAACCTCTACAAAGGTATATTTATCATAAAGGTCAATCGCACCTACAAGCTTACCCGGAATATTAGCTTCGCCTGCAATCGCACCAAGAATATCTTTTGCCTTAACCTTCTGAGATTTACCGATATTGATAAACAGACGAGCCATTCCTTCTTCCTCTGCACCGGTATTATCAAAATCAAAACCATTATTTCCGGACTCTTCCTCACTTGCTTCGTTCTGCCCAAGATACATCTTTAGGAAAGCAGCCGCAATATCCATTGCCGTATAGTCAGCCTCATTAACCTGTTCTTCAATCATGTTGATCATTCTTGTTAAATCTTCTTCTTCGATGATTGTGGCAACCTTGTCCATAACCTTTTCCATTTTCATCTGGTTCACATCATTCAGGGATGGAACAGGCATCGCAAGAATCTTTGTCTTGCAGTAACGCATAATATCCTTAAGCTTATATACCTCTTTTCCCTTTACAAAGGTAAAAGAACGTCCTGTTCTTCCTGCACGACCGGTTCTTCCGATACGATGCACATAATATTCATCATCCTGTGGAATATCATAATTAAATACTGCCTCCACATCATCTACATCAATACCACGGGCAGCTACGTCGGTTGCAATAAGAATATCTGTCTTACCATTACGGAAACTCTTCATAACACGGTCTCTTTGAGCCTGACTCATATCACCATGTAAACCTTCCGCAAAATAGCCTCGTCCTTTCAGAACCTCTGTCAGTTCATCTACCATTCTCTTCGTATTACAGAATACAAGAGAAAGCTTCGGCTCATAGAAGTCAAGAAGTCTTGTCAGCACCTCTATCTTGTCCTTACGTTTTACATCCAGATAATACTGCTCAATCTTAGGAACCGTAAGCTCCTTTTTTACCACCTTAATCATCTTTGCATCCGGCTTCTGATAATTCTTTGTAATATCAAGAATTGCCTTTGGCATAGTAGCGGAAAAGAGTATCGTTTGCCTGTCGTTTGTAGGAATATACTCAAGAACTGTTTCAATATCCTCACGAAAACCCATATTGAGCATTTCATCTGCTTCATCAAGGACAATCGTATTCACATAATCGCATCGAATCGTCTTACGGCGAAGATGATCCATGATACGACCCGGTGTACCGATAATAATCTGTGTACCCTTTAATGCACGAATCTGTTTGCTGATATCCTGACCTCCATAAATCGGAAGTACCTTTACACCATGCATATACTTTGCAAGCTTTCTGATTTCTTCTGCTGCCTGTACGGCAAGCTCTCTTGTCGGACATAGAATCAATGCCTGTGGGTGCTTTACATCCTTATTGCAGTTTACCTTCTCTAATACAGGAATTCCAAAGGCTGCTGTCTTACCTGTTCCTGTTTGTGCCTGACCAATCACATCATAACCTTCCATTGCTACCGGAATTGCCTGTGTCTGGATTGGCGAAGCTTCCTCAAATCCCATTTCCTTAATTCCTCTAAGAATTTCCGGGCATAACTTTAACTCATCAAATCTAACTGTTTCCATCTATTACCTTTCTACTTTTCATATAATTTATTACTTTCTTTCTTCTTCTCATCAAACCTTTGTTTTTATGCTTTAATACTATGGCAGATTGTGGCAAAAGTGATACCTCCAGCTTTCCCTTCATAACAGGTATCTGTACAATATCTGTATTAAAGCCTTCATTTGTTGTTACCATAATACGGTTCATCCTCGTATTGCTTGCAACCCCTGCACGCCATACATTTACAGTAATATCTCTGATACAGTCTGAGCAGTTAACGATTACAATCGTCTGCTCTTTGGTTGTAAAACGTGCATAGGCTGTTACAAAGGGTTGTGCATAAAGCTTCATTAAAGAACCCTTTATCAGCTCCGGATTCTGCTTATGAATGCGAATCATTTCCTTATGGAAATTTATCAGCTCCTGATCCTCATGTCCCCAAGGATAGGTTCTTCGGTTATCCGGATCCGTAAATCCACATACACCTGCTTCATCACCATAATATACCGTCGGTGCCCCCGGCCATGTCATTTGCATAACAACTGCGATACGCATAATCGCCTTGTTTACACCAAGTTCGGCATCGCGGGAATCCCTCTCTCCTAAACGCCCTACTATATGATTGGTTCTGGTAAGGAAACGCGAATGATCATGATTTGATAACTCATTCATTGCTACCATCCCGGATGAATGTGAGAAATTAAGTCCTGCTGTCTGCATGGAGGTCCAGAAAATATTCGCATTACCAAGCCATTCTTCATGGAATTGATTGGAATGCTTCTCCATTCCCGTTAAAAACCAGGTAAGCGGCTCCATGAAAGCATCATAGTTCATAACGCTATCCCATTCCTTACCTGTAAGCCATTCCTTAGAAGGTCCATAATGCTCTGCAAGAATCAATGCCTGTGGATTCGCCTCTTTTACTGCGGTCCTGAAATCCTGCCAGAACTTATGATTGAACTCCCTGCTGTGACCTAAATCTGCGGCAACATCCAATCTCCAGCCATCAGCACAATAGGGTTTTGATACCCACTTTGTACCAACAGAAAGAATATACTCATAAAGCTTAGAAGAGCCTTCGTAATTGAGCTTAGGCAGTGCATCATATCCCCACCACTTTTCATAAGAGTCCTTATCGTCTTCCTTTTCAAACTTAAAATAATCTCTATAAGGACTTTCCTTATCATGATAAGCGCCCTTTTCGTAAGGCATATCAGAATTGGCATAAAAGCCTTCCCGATCAAAAAAACGATGGAAGGAACTGCAATAGTTAAAGACACCATCCAGAATAACCTTCATTCCTCTCTTATGTGCTTCCTCTATCAGTTTGATAAGCAGCCTGTCACTAGCTTCCAGGTTCTCCTTATCCGTCGTACGCTTACTATAACGGTTTTCCTCAGAATCACGCACTATTATGCCAAAATGAGGGTCCACATGATCATAATCCTGTGTATCATATTTATGATTAGACGGCGACACAAAAACTGGATTGAGGTAGATAACATCAATCCCCAGACTTTCCAGATAGTCAAGCTTATCTATTACTCCTTGTAAATCTCCACCATAAAATCTTCCCAGATCAACCGGCTCTGGAGGTTCATTCCAGTCTTCAACACGCTTTATCGGTTTCCCCAGATAATCATATTCGCCGCTTTGTGCATCATTGGAGGTATCCCCATTACAGAAACGGTCAACATAAATCTGATACATGACTGCGCCCTTTGCCCAATCCGGTGTTGAGAACCCCGGAATCAATATAAAGTCAAATATCGGATTTTCTTCTGCACTTACGCCAAGACGATTGAAATAACAGCTTCTTCTTCCACACTGTACTTCAAAATGGTAGTATAGGATTTCTTCTGACATTCTCACATGATAACTATAGTAATCAAACAGATCGTCCCATGCTTCCTTTTTCATCATGACTTTTTGCCCGTGATAACAAATCATTACCTTATCTACATTATTTCTTCCGGTACGGAACCTTATCGTTACCTTCTCATGAGGCTTTGGCTCACACGGCTCAATATAATTCTCTGTCATATCTGTAAATAGTGCACTTTTATGAAAAACCATAGATATCCTCCATTTCTGCTCTTTTTTTAGACCATAACTCTATTTTATTCTATCTTTCCTACAATTACAACAAATGTACGAAAGAATGTGTAAATACTGAAAAAGGGCAGTAAAAAAGACAGTCTATACAAGGCTGTCTCTTTTAGAGAAGGTATTTCTTTCTTATGGGGTATAGCAAAAAACTATATAATATATTGGGGGGGTTACATGTTGTATTATAGCAATTCCCCCCATTTTCGTCTATCCTAACATTTTACAAATTTTACAAAATATCTACATATTTTTTATAACTTTTTACCAAATTGGTTCTATATAAAATGCACAAGAATAGATGGATTCCATTTATACCTCAAACAGTGCTTCAAATTCCTGACGGTTAATCTTCTCCTTCTCCAGCAGCAACGTTGCACAGGAATGCAAAACCTTCTCATGCTGAAGAATAATCTCCTTTGCTTTTGCATAGCATTCATCAATAATACGTTTTACTTCTGCATCAATTTCGCCTGCAACTGCCTCTGAATGGCTTCTTGTATGAGCTAAGTCCCTACCGATAAAGACTTCATTATCATTCTCATCGTAATTAATGACACCAATATTCTCTGACATACCAAAGCGGGTAACCATACTTCTTGCTACCTTGGTAGCCTTCTTGATATCACTGGAAGCACCTGTTGTAATGTCATCGAAGATAATCTCTTCTGCAATACGTCCTCCTAAGGAAACCATAATATCCTGAAGCATTTTGCCTTTGGTATTGAACATCTCATCCCTCTCTGGAAGCGGCATGGTGTAGCCTGCTGCCCCAAGTCCTGTTGGAATAATGGAAACTGTATAAACAGGTCCAACATCAGGCAATACATGGAAAAGAATGGCATGACCAGCTTCATGGTATGCGGTGATCTTCTTCTCTTTTTCAGAAATAATACGACTCTTCTTCTCAGCACCGATTCCAACCTTGATAAATGCTTTCTTAATATCATCCTGCATAATAAAGCTTCTGTTGTCCTTAGCTGCGTGAATAGCAGATTCATTCAAAAGGTTCTCTAAGTCTGCACCGGTAAAGCCTGCCGTTGTCTGTGCAATCTGTTTCAGATCCACATCATCTGCCAATGGCTTATTCTTGGCATGAACCTGAAGAATCTCTTCTCTACCGCCAACATCCGGTGTCTGAACACTAATCTTCCTGTCAAAACGTCCCGGTCTTAAAATCGCCGGATCAAGAATATCTACCCTGTTTGTTGCCGCCATAACAATGATACCTTCATTGGTTCCAAAGCCGTCCATCTCTACAAGGAGCTGATTCAAGGTCTGTTCTCTCTCATCATGGCCGCCACCCATACCGGTTCCACGTCTTCTTGCAACAGCATCAATCTCATCAATGAACACAATACAAGGCGAGTTCTTCTTAGCATCTGCGAATAAGTCACGAACACGGGAAGCACCGACACCGACAAACATTTCCACAAAATCAGAACCTGATATAGAGAAAAACGGAACCTTTGCTTCTCCGGCAATTGCCTTTGCAAGCATTGTTTTACCGGTACCGGGAGCACCCTCTAATAAAACGCCCTTTGGAATTCTTGCTCCAACCTTGGTAAACTTACCGGGATCTTTTAAGAAGTCTACAATTTCCTCTAAGTCTTCTTTTTCCTCCTGAAGTCCTGCTACATCCTTTAATGTAATCTCGCTTCCGGTAGAGAGTCTGGCACGACTTTTTCCGAAGTTCATCATTTTGCCGCCACCACTGTTATTCGCATTCTGGGCATTCATCATAACAAACATGAATACGCCAAAAATGACAATCAGCAGAACAGGCAGCATATCTGATAAAAACCAATTTTCCTGTGGAACATCATCAACCACGGGATCAATGTTATATTCTGCAAGAATCTTCTGAATCTCCACAACATCAGAAACATACAAAGTTCTTACATAACCACCCTTAAGATAAACGTCAATAGAACCTGTTGGTACCTGCGTATTAGGATGAATTTCTACATTAATTACTTCACCCTCCTCAAGCTGAGATGTGAATTCTCCCTTTGTATAAGAATCTTCCTTCTCCTTAATCGTACTAACCCATACAGTTACAAGAAGAAGTATTAAAATAACAATAAAATATATATTTATTCCTTTTGCGCCTTTTCCCAAATCTGTATCTCCTTCTTAAGCAATCCTCATCATTAATCTATTTCAACAACCCCAATATACGGAAGATTGCGGTATTTCTGGTCATAGTCAAGACCATAGCCTACCACAAATTCATCCGGTATATTAAAGCCTGTATAGTCTACCTTTACATCAACCACACGTCTCTCCGGCTTATCCAAAAGCGTACACAGAGCAAGACTCTTTGGTTCCCTTTGCCCCAGCAGCTCAAGCAGATAGCTCAAAGTTCTTCCTGAATCAACAATATCCTCAACAACAAGAACATCCTTGTCTTTAAGCGGTTCATCCAGATCCTTTACAATCTTAACAACACCACTCGACTTGGTATCTCCGCCATAACTGGATACTGACATAAAGTCCAACGATACCGGAACGGTAATTCTTTTTGCCAGTTCACACATAAAAAAGCTTCCGCCCTTTAGCACACATACCAAATGAACCTGTCTTCCAGCATAATCCTTGCTAATCTGCTGACCTATTTCAGATATTCTTTTATTCACTTCTTCTTCTGACAACAAGACTCTTATTTTCTCAGCCATTTCAAGTCCTCCTTATGTAATTTATTTCCAAAATATTTTCTGTAGACTCACTGACCTTATAGAAGCTGCTGATACGGTCTGCCAGAACCCACATCACATGGCTTCCATCCGCCATAAGCCATATACTGTCTCTATCCTCTCTTGGCACCTTTTTATCAATAAAATATGCCTTTAAAGATTTCTTTTGATAAAAAGAATTTATTGTAAGAAAATCTCCTTTTTTTCGTTTTCTTACGACAATACTATTTTCTATTCTATCATAATTGATCCATTTCGTATACGTTTTTTGCACAATATTTTTGCACGCATCAGCCTTTTTCAAAGAAATTTCAAGCTTCTCCTGTTTCGACAATGTGATAGAAACTAACTCTCCTGATTCCAGTTTTTTCCTTTCGTCTTCTCCTATCAGGAATTCCACCGATTCTGTTTTTTGTCTTTTCTGCAGCTTCTCCAGACGAATCCCTTCATATTCCCGCCATGCAATCACATCGTATGGTAAATGAAGCTGCCTTCCACACTGCTTATCCATAAGAGCACAAAGCTGCTGCACATGGACAGCCTCAAGGTCTTTGCTGCTGCCCGCCACACCTGCCAATGCTTCTCGAAGGCAGTAACCCTGTAAGGTAGTGTGTAATTCCCTGAATGGTTTCTCTAAAACATGAGTACCTTTTTCGTCTGTCTGCACACAATCCCTGTATGCCTCTTTCGTCAAATCCGCAATTAACTCGTAGGCTTCACTGATTCTTTCACAGGCATCACTGATATGTCCGATTGCATTACCACTGATTTCCTCACTTGCAATCGGAAGGATGTGATGACGAATTCGGTTCCTTGTATAATTATCTTCGAAATTTGTCTTATCTATGCAAAAAGAAATCCGTTTTTCCCGTAAATATGCTTCTATCTCAGAACGCTCCAGACATAGAATCGGCCGGATGATATCGCCTCTGACCGGTCGGATTCCGGAAAGTCCCTGTAGCCCGCTTCCGCGAAACAAATGAAATAAAAAAGTTTCACAGCAGTCATTTTTATTATGTGCAACAGCAATTCTTCCTCTTCTTTCTCCTGCATACTCCTGTATCACCTGATAAAATGCTTCATACCGTATCTGCCTTCCGGCCTCCTCCGTAGAAAGCTGTCTTTCCTTTGCCTCCTTCTCTACATCCCTGCAAACTAAGGTAAAAGGCAGATCATGCATTTTGCATAATGATTCTACATACGCAGCATCTTCTCCTGCTTCTTTACGAATCATATGATTAATATGAACAACATGAATCGTAAAATCTTTCCTTTTTCGAAGTTCAAGCAGCATATAAAGAAGGCAGACGGAATCTGCTCCACCAGATACCCCTGCCACTACATAATCATGCTCTGATAACATATGCTGTTCTTCTATATATCTCCATACCTTTTCTATCATCTGTATCTAATCCTTTGTTTCCCATATTCCTGCGACGAGAATCGTCATATCGTCGCGTATTCTGCCTCCCTGACAATTAATCGCATACTGTAATAAATAATCTGACATCTCTCTTGGGTTCACAGAATCATGCTGTGCTATAATGTCCTGCAGCCTTTTGTTTCCCTTTTCATTCTCAAAGCAGTCTGTCACTCCGTCTGACATCATAATCAGCATATCGCCGTCCATAAGAGTAATGCCCTGTGTCATAGGACTAATCTCCATGAGGCTTCCCAGTGGAAGCATATCTGATGTAATCTCTTCTACGATGTGCCCCCGCTTTCGGAAGCTGCTGGCTGCTCCTGCTTTAAGAAATTCTGCCTCTCCGGAATGCAGGTCAAGCATACATAAATCAAGTGTAGTCAGATTACAGCATTGTGTCTGCGCTGCTATTGCTGCATTTATCATAGAAAATGCCTTTTCCTTCTGAAATCCGGCATCAAGAAATTTTTCCATAAATTCTATAACAGACTGACTGTCCTTACAGGCATTCTCTCCGCTTCCCATACCGTCTGCAATCATCAGAACAATATTACCATCTCCACATTCTTCTACCGAATAATTATCACCGGATATTTTCTCATTTTCCTTTACTGCACGTGACATTGCACTCATAATCATAAAATGTGGTTCGTCCTCAACCAGAAATATGTCAAAATTCTTCGTCATCATATAGGTTGATTCTGTACTCGGGACAAGTCTTCTGTCAAAAAACACGGATAGCAGACCAGCCAGTTCTTCTACCGTATGCCTATGTCTTCCTATGAGTCTTGCTGTAATACTAATCTTGCGCTTTCCCTGTGGACCTTCCAGGAACAACATTTCCTTAACCTGAATTCCCTGTTTTCTCAAATAACTGATCAGTGCTTTTCTTTTATGTTCTACCGGTACACTGACATGTATGACCGTCTCTGAAACCTCATCAATTGCTCCCGAAATATCCATAAGCTGCCTTGCAAACACCTGCTTGCTTTCTATAACCTGCTTCCGGTACAGATAATCTTTTCTATCCTGATATGTATGACCTTCCTCAGGTATATCACGATAAAGCTTTGCAAGCTCCCCATAAGTTTCTGATAATACATGAAGCTTACGCTTACTATATTCCGGAAATAAATAACCTTCTATATTCTCCAATGTCTTTGACATATCCTTTACCCCCTTATGCTGTTCTTGGAGATAAGTATAGAGGGCAATTTCTCATTTTTTTGTCAAATTCATGTTACAGAAAGTATTTTTTTATTGACAAAAACTGCATCTCCATTTGTCTTTCACAATAGAGATGCAGCTATTTATTCTCCTGAAAAATAATTTCATTTTCATATACAAGACCAAGCTTATCCTTAGCAACCTCTTCCGCATACTTCTTTGTTTTCGTATAGGTCTCCAGTTCCTTAAGCTCCTCTGTTCTTGCCTCTTCTTCTGCAATCTGCATCAGAAGCTCCTGTTCTCTGGCAGCGTATTTTTCCTGCTTCTGTCTTAGGGAAAGGCTGTTGATTCCAACTACCGCAACAATCATTAAAATTGCACCGATTGCCATTGTCATTCCAAGTCTGTTTTCATTTCTTCTGCGCCGAAATACAGGCTTTGGCTTTTTTGCCTTTACTTTGGTCTGCGGCATTTTTCTCCCCCTTTCCATGCTTCCTTCGCATAAAAACTCCTAAATATATTGTAAATTGTTTTCGTACACGAGTCAACCGTAATTTCAGGAATCTATATGGAGCAAGCAGCAGCATAATAAGGCAATACAGACTCTTTACATACAATTTTCCTATTGTCTTTGCATACAGATACATGCCTGTTCCTGCACCTATTACAGCAAAAAAACGGACTACCCCATGATTACCATAGTAAAGCAGATAGAAGCTGACAAAAAAACAGACAACCCAGTAAAGAATGTCTTCTATATCCACAAGCCATCTCTTATGCCTGAAAATACGGCGAAACAGCCTGATATTATCATAGATATAAGCAAAACCAACGCCTGTTATGATGGAATATAACAGAAAATACCATTCCCAGATAATCGTTCCGCTCATAGAACTATCCAAAGAGCCTGGTAAGCAGCCCTTCTCCCTTCTTGGCAAATGATGTCTTCTCTGTATACGCAAAGGAATCTACTCTGCCGTCTACATCAACTTCTCCCTTTTCCAGACTCAGTCTGCTGACATGCAGTTCTGCTCCTCTTATTGTGAGCATCCCATCCACAGTTTCCAGAAGTACCGCATTCTCATCAAAGGAAAGCACATCCACAACTCCATGAAGCTTACAGCTCTTACGGCTCTCTAAAAGCATTCTGTGTTTACCGGAAGCACTTCCCTTTCCTGTAATATCTTCCATAACTTCACGCCCTCAAGACTTCGTTTGTAAAGTATATGTTGCCATAAATAACTTTATTACAGATACTTGAACAGCTCCTTGGCATCATCCTTTTTCACGGTTTCCTGAACATCAAGAATCTCTACCTTTACATCCTTATTGCCAAACTGAATTGTCAGGACATCTCCAACCTTCACATTGGCAGAAGCTTTTGCCGGCTTATCATTAATCAGTACTCTTCCTGCATCGCAGGCCTCGTTTGCCACGGTTCTTCGCTTTATCAGACGTGACACCTTTAAAAATTTATCCAGTCTCATTAATAATTCCTTTCTTATCCTTTCATGACGAAAAAAACAACTGATACCTAATCGTATCAGTTGTTCTGCTAATCTTATTTATTAACAAAAGATTATCTGTTAACCTCGTCCTTTAAAGCCTTTCCTGCTTTGAACTTAGGAGCCTTTGCAGCTGCGATCTTCATTGTTTCGCCAGTCTGAGGATTTCTTCCCTCTCTTGCTGCTCTTTCAGCTACTTCAAATGTACCGAAGCCAACTAACTGAACCTTTCCACCTTTCTTTAATTCCTTAGATACAACTTCTGTAAATGCTGTTAATGCTTTTTCTGCATCCTTCTTTGTCATATCTGCCTGTTCAGCCATAGCTGCTACTAATTCTGTTTTGTTCATTGTGAACTCCTCCTCTTATTTCGTCGTTTGTTATCAGAACAATTTCACGCCTTCTGCATGTTGCCTTGCCCCAAATCAGCACGTTTCACACACGTTAACGCCTATATCTATTTATAGGCGAATTACCCCTCTTTGTCAAGGAAAAATGCCGATTTTTTGGGATTTTTCATAAATTTATTATATTTTTTACTCAGTTTGAGAAATAATGGCCTCAATATCATCAAACAACAGCTGTTCCGGCTGTAATCCTGCACGGTATGAAATCTGGCAAATCGTACGAAGAAGCCTTGTTATATACACCGCTAATTCCTGCTTGTCCACTTCTTCCCTGGCATGAAGCAACTGAAGAAGTCTTTTCGTTTCCCCAGTTGCCTCTGTAAGTTCGTCTGATAAAGCTTCATAATCCGGTATCCTGCTTTCTCCTGTCTGCGCATCATGATACTCCGGAAGTTTATCCAGTTTCTTTGCTATCTTTACTGCTCTTGTAAGAGACGGAAGCTCTGGCGGAATCTCCCTCAAGGGTGAATCTACCCAGCTTTTTTCAGCCTTTTCCTGCTTCTTAATCTCTTCCCAGTTCTGCAAAAGAGCCTCATTGCCATGAATATCAGAGTTTCCAAAAACATGTGGATGCCTGCGTATCATCTTTTCACTAATTCCGCTTATGACATCCTCTATGGTAAATAACCCCTCCTCTTTTGCAATGACACTATGCATTACTGCCTGAAGTAAAATATCTCCAAGCTCCTCCTGCATATTCTCGGCATTTCCGGTTTCCTTATAGATTCGAATGGCACCAAGAAGCTCTGCTGCTTCCTCCATCATGCAGGGACGAAGACTCTCATGTGTCTGCACCTTATCCCATGGGCATCCATTCTCACTACGCAACGTCTCGATAATTTCTACCAGTTCATCAAATGTATATTGCTTCATGTCAGTACCTGTCCTCTTCTACTCTACTTTCATTAAGTCTGCAAACGAATAATTCACGTCCCTGTCTTCATCATCAATTTGTACGGTATAGCTCCTTGTCTGATAGCCTGTCTTACGCAGGGTAATGACATAATTACCCACTTCCTTTGCAAAGCTTACCGGAGCAATTCCTATATAGTTTCCATCCAGATACACTTCGGCGCCTTCCGGTGAATCTATATTTACCTTATTTTTGCCGTCTGATGAAGAAGCTGTTGTCTGTACCTTATCCGAAGTCTCTGTAGATGTTTTTGTTTTCTCATCCTCTGTTTTTGAATCACTTGTGTCTTTCGTCTTTGCGGATTCAGACTTTTCTTCATCTGTGTCTTCCTTATTCGTTTCCCCGTCGCTTGTGCCTTCCTTTTTATCAAGCTCGATGTTGATGTTGGCTGAAGCCTCTCTTACCTTAATATATTGCGCGAGCGCATCATATCCATCTGCTGTTACGGTCATCTGATGTACACCATATTCCAGTTCTACCGGTGATGAGGTATCCACATTCTTGCCATCTATCGTCACCTTTGCTTCAGAAGGATCAAGAGTAAAAATAATTTTTCCCTTTTGAATCTCTGTAATCTCAACATCTCCAAGATCCCATACCATTTCTTCATTTCTGGCAAAGGTTATCTCTTGTATCGCACTGCTTCCGTTATGGCTTACCTTAACCGCCATCTTTCCTTCAGGAACAACAATCAGCATATCTTCTGTTATCTTACGAATCATCTTCTGACCAATTTCAATCCAGCCATCCACAAAATAAGTATCATTCTGTAATCTCAGATAACCGTGTCCCTGCTCCACATTGATACTGTAAACCTGGTTATTATATCCCCATACAGAAAGAACATCCATCTGATTGATATCCATCACTTCAACCTGCTCCTCCTGAGAAATAATTACTAAGTGACTACTCAGGTTATAAACAGTCTCTCCGACAGCAATCGTTCCTCTCTTAGTATCAAGAACGAAATTCTCGAGCTCTTCAAAATGCATTGCCTGTTTATCAAGTTTGAGGGAAGCAAGCAGCTTCTTTGGCTTATAAAAACGAACTGTAACAATGCTTCCACACTCCACCTGTTCCAGGGAAATTGCCTGATCATACTTATCATAAATATGAGTTGCGCCATCATAATTCAGGGTATACTTCTTTCCTGTTGTAAGATTTTGGAACTGTATTGTAGAATCCTCTGTATTCTTCTTTATCACAATAGCAGTGTCCTCCGAATCGTACATGCCGGGTGTCAAGGTTACTACTCCGCTAAGAGCTGCCTCTTCCTGCTTTGCCGTCTCTCCCGGATTTAAGAAGCTGCAGCCTCCCAGGGTAAGAAGAACAGCTCCCAACAGTATACCCATTTGTATCTTTTTCTTTATTTTTATCCTAAGTGTTTTCCCTTTCAAAATAATCCTCCTACACACAGTTATGTACTTGCTCAAAGCCAGATATATTGATGTGACTTTGAGCAGTCACAAATTTATTATAGTTTTATTTTATGTAAAGTGCAATCTGCTGTTGCTATTTTCATGCAAATATCGCTTTTAGCAGCTTTTCCTTTGCCCTTTCCTGATTCACAAGATTCTCAAGCTTCTCCATATTCTTATCCGGTATCCATGATTTCTTGGAATTATAATAGAAATTTACAATCTTCCAGAATTTATCAGGATAGGCAAGACGGTAATATAACTGCTTTCTCTCCATTGGTGTAAAGCTCCTGTTACTCTCGTATGCAGCAAGCATCTTCTCCCCCAAAGCAAGTGACCAGTCTGATTTCTCAGATATTTTACGGAATAAAAGATAAAAATCCCTCACACCACTGTCTGGAGCAAAACGTTCCAAATTAATGACAGCAATGTCATTTTTGACAAAAATGACATTATGATACTGATAATCTCCATGGCAAAAGAAACCATTCGTTCTCACAAAATTCTCATATTCCTCTCTATCCTCTTCCATTGCCTTTTGCATGATATCTTCTGCCCTTTCCATAAAATAATTGTATTCCTGAAGTAATGCCCTCTCAAAGTCTGTTTTAATCTTAAGCCTGCGCAAATAGTTCCTTACACGCCTGCATTCCTTCGTGTGCTTCTCCATTTCCTCGACATAATAATGAATCGGCATGGAACCTGCCATATCACTATTGTCACGCATTGTTTGATGAAGCTTTGCCATAGCACGAAATGCCTGTAAAATCTCCTCCTCGTTCTTGTAATTACATTCCCTGCCCTCTATTTGCTCCTTTACAATATAGGTAATTCCGTCACTATCTTTACAGAATAACTCTCCTTCCTTATTTCTGACAATCATGTCCGTTCTTACTATATGGCTTACTTTCTCCTGAAGCAGTTCTAACAGCTCCAGCTTTTCTGTACTTCCATTATATTCCTTTAATACCCGCAACCCCTTTGTCGTATCACAAATAATGGTTCCACGCCCTTTAAAGGTTCGAATCACTTCCATGTCATAATTCTCTAAAACACTAACTGCTTTGTCATTCACTTCATTTTCCCCTCCACCAAGATTCTGTCACACTATCCTATGTCCTTTTTACACAAAAAATTCCAGGGAAACAGATTACTTTCCCTGGAATTTTTTATATTATTTTTTGTTGTACTAATGTTACCAAATATTCTCTTGTATTGTGCTCCGGATTCTCCAACACATCCTCTAAAAGCTGCTGTAATATCATTCCCAGCTGTTTACCCTGTGGTACACCCAGCTCCATTAAATCTTTACCGGTAAGTGCAAGTTCCTTTAAAGACACACATTCCTCTTTTCTTAAGATTTCCTCGTATAATGCCCGCACCTGCCTTAAATTCTCTTCCTTCTCTTCCCGCTGATATGTGCTCTGTGCAAGCATATCTGCCTGTTTTAACTCAAGAATCTGTTCAAAGTATTCCTTGCCTATTTTATTAAGGGCACGTCTTACTGCACGTGGTCTTGGTTCTATTTTATAATCATGGTATTTTACATATTTTTTGACCTTACTTATCGTATCGTTATCGAATTTCAGTCTTCTTAGAATCGCTGCTGCCTTTTCCTCACCAGCATCTGCATGTCCATGAAAATGGCTGATTCCGTCACTGTCTGTTTCCTCCGTATCCGGCTTTGCAATATCATGAAGGAGCGCTGCAATTCGCAAGGAGCGATCCGGCTTCACATATGAAAGGGTATGCAATAAATGCTCTCCTACGTTATACACATGGTGTGGATTATTCTGAGGTGTCTCCATCGCCCTGTCAAATTCCGGAAGAATTACCTTTGTGATTCCCAAATCATAAGCAATTCTTAAATAATCAGGATGTGGTGACTGTAGCAGCTTGACCAGCTCTACCTGTATTCTTTCCGCACTGATATTCTTCAGATTCGGTGCCAGTTCTATAATGGCTTCCTTTGTCTTTTCCTCGATGGAATATCCTAGCTGTGCTGAAAAACGTACTGCACGCATCATACGAAGCGCATCCTCCGTAAAGCGCTCCTTAGCCTCTCCTACGCAGCGAATAATACCATTTTGTAGATCGGTCATGCCATCAAACGCGTCTACGATGCCGCTTCTGTCATTGTATGCAAAAGCGTTAATCGTAAAATCCCTGCGTTTTAAATCTTCAACAAGATTGGCAGTAAAGATAACCTCCTTTGGATGACGACTGTCCTCATATTCTCCATCAATACGATACGTTGTGACCTCAAAGCCCTCTTTACCCATCATGACGGTTACCGTTCCATGCTGGATTCCGGTATCTATCGTTCTTGGGAATACTGCCTTGACCTGCTGTGGCCTTGCCGATGTCGTGATATCCCAGTCATCCGGCTCTCTGCCAAGCAGAGAATCACGCACGCAGCCCCCGACCGCATAAGCTTCGAAGCCGGTCTCCTCCAATGTATGAAGAATATATTGAACCTTTTCAGGTAAGATGATTTGCATAAATGTTAACTCCTTTAAACCAGAATACGATTTCCAGTAGACAGTATAACACAAAAGAATATTTCTGTCAGGTAATCACCACGCTAATATCTCATACCCGTCCTCTGTTACAAGTACCTGAACCTCCCACTGGGCTGAGGGCTTTCCATCCTCGGTGTAAACGGTCCAATCATCTTCTTCGTCAATATAGATTTCATGACCACCCATATTAATCATTGGTTCAATTGTAAATACCATGCCGGGAACCATCAGCATCTCTGTTCCTTTCCTGGAAACATAACTTACCCATGGCTCCTCATGGAATTCAAGTCCAATGCCATGACCGCCGATTTCCCTGACAACGGTGTATCCATTTTTATGTGCAAATTCATGAATCGCCTGTCCCATATCACCTAAAAAGCCCCACGGCTTTACCTGCTCCAAGCCTACCTGAATACACTCTTTAGCGACCTCAACGAGTCTCTTCTTCTCGGGAGAAACCACACCAATGCAGAACATACGGGAAGAATCTGAAAAGTAACCATTCAGAATCGTAGATACATCGACATTTACAATGTCTCCCTCTTTTAGTACGACATCCGGTGATGGGATTCCGTGGCATACGACATTGTTAATGGAAGTGCATACGCTCTTCGGAAAGCCCTCGTAATTGAGTGGTGCAGGAATTGCTCCATTCTTCACGGTAATATCATACACCCACTGGTCAATTTCTTCCGTTGTTACACCTGCCTTAATATGCTCTGCAACATAGTCGAGAATCTCTATATTAATCTTTGCGCTTGCCTTTATTCCTTCAATCTGCTCTTTGGTTTTTAAAAGCTCCCTGTCAGGTACAATAGCACCCTTAAGGCGATATTCCTCAATTTTCTCATCAAAGCTGCTGTGACACTTTTTGTACTTTAACCCACTTCCACACCAGCATAAATCATTACGCCCAAGTTTCATCATTTTATGCTCATTCCTTTTCTATCATCAAAATCTGCATTATATTATACACCTTATTTCGCATAATGGCTGTATTTCTTTCAATAATGAAAAACACCCACACTCCTTTTAAGGAATTGTGGGTGTTGATATTTTTTCTTATTTTACTAATGCAAGTGTCTGTCTTGCGATAGCAAGCTCTTCATTTGTAGGTACACAAAGCATGACAACCTTGCTTCCATCCTTGGAAATTACAGTATCTTCTCCTTTGACATTGTTCTTTGCTTCGTCAATTTCCGTTCCAAGATAACCTAAATACTTAGCGATTTCAACACGACCGGAAATATTATTTTCACCAACGCCTGCTGTAAATGCGATGGCATCTACACCATTCATGGCTGCTGTATATGCGCCAATATATTTTGCTACCCTGTAATAAAAGGCATCTAACGCTGCTGCTGCATGCTTATTTCCTTCATTGGCTGCCTTTTCAACATCTCTGAAATCTGAGGAGACACCTGACATGCCATATACACCTGACTTCTTATTCAGAACATTATTCATCTCTGCAGATGTCAAACCTTCCTTCTGGCAAATGAAATCACAGATAGCAGGGTCGATATCACCGGAACGTGTTCCCATAATCAGTCCTTCCAATGGAGTAAGTCCCATAGAAGTATCTACACACTTACCATGGTCTACTGCAGAAATAGAAGCTCCATTTCCTAAGTGGCACACGATAATCTTTAAGTCTTCTCTCTTCTTACCAAGAATCTCGGCTGCCCTTGCAGATACATAATCATGGCTTGTACCATGGAATCCGTAACGTCTTACCTTATATTTCTCATAATATTCATATGGCAGGCCGTAAAGATATGCTTTCTCCGGCATTGTCTGATGGAATGCAGTATCAAATACTGCTACCATAGGAACATTTGGCATAATCTCTTTGCAGGAATTAATACCAATCAGGTTTGCAGGGTTATGTAATGGTGCAAGATCATTACATTCTTCAATTGCCTTCATAACCTCATCGTCAATAACAACGCTGGAAGCAAATTTTTCACCGCCATGAACAACTCTGTGTCCAACAGCACCAATTTCATCCAGGGACTTAATGACACCGTGATTTGCATCTGTCAATGCATTGATTACGAGCTGTACTGCTACTGTATGATTTGGCATAGGGGTCTCAATCTTTACCTTATCCTTACCAGCCGGTGTGTGTGTTAGCAGACTGCCGTCAATACCAATTCTTTCGCAAAGTCCTTTGGCAAGGACAGCCTCTGAGTCGCTGTTGATTAACTGATACTTTAATGATGAGCTTCCACAGTTGATAACTAAAATGTTCATGGGTTTACCTCCGAATATTTTTCATTTTCGAGTTTATTTGCTGTACTTATTATACCATTTTTAGAAATATTTACTAGTCAAGTACTGCCTTTTGTTATAGTGTACTCCTTTTTTTGCCAAAATGAAAGCGCTTACATTTAATTTTTTTGGTTTTTTTTCCATACAAAATACCGCATTAGCCTGTAAGCCAATGCGGTATCTCTTGTCTGACCAAAATGGTCTGATTGTTCGTTATTTTGCAATTAAAATCATTACATCTGTGAAATCAGCTGTCTTTATTGCAACATTTCCGATTTCATTAACAGGCATTGCTGTTACAAGCTTATAGCTCTTTTCATCTTCTGCAAGAACGTAAATATACGCTATTCTGCCTGTATATTCATTTCCTACTCCAAAATGAAGCGTTACGCTCATCGGAAGCTTGGTTCTAACATTTGGTACTGCATGGATTGTATCAAATCCAGCCGCAAATGCAGGCATATTCAGCATGGTGTAAGAAAGCTGTAAATCAGCTGCCACTGCACTTGCCTCCTGCATATCAATGGTCATACCGAAGTTCTTACCAAAGATAGCTGCAAAGTATACCTTTTGTCCATAATACTTATTCAATAATGCTGCTCTTAAGATACCATCCTTTGAAACATTTACCTGCTCATAAGTGTATCCTGCCGGTAATGTCGGTGCTGCTGCATCTTCAATCTTTACTGTCGTCGTACTAACAGTTATTGTTGATGTGCTCTCAGAAGAACCTTCTGATGATGAGCCGCTTCCTGCATTACTTTCTCCATTGCTTCCTGCATTAGTTCCTCCATTGTTGCCGGATATATTTCCTGTTTCAATTCTACCATCAGTTTCCTCACCAATGGTAATATCATCTGAACCGGTTCCACCAAGGTTTCCACCAGCCTGAGCCTTATCTGTAAGCTTAAGGAATCCGTTCAAATTGATGGTTCCATCTGCATTTCTGCTAATACCTGTAAAGCTAAGAGATTCAAACCAGTCATCACTTACAGTTGCACCCTCTTTATTTACAGAACTCTGAGATGCCACATCCCAGTAGAAGTTGCTTGTACCATAAATCTTTGTTTCATCCTGTGTTCCCTTTGGTTTTAAATTCTCTGACTGATCCTTGTAGTCTGTTCTGTAAGAAATAACACCGTTTGCCAGGTAATCTGTATTAACAGCACTGTTTGTATAAAGTGCTACATTATAGCTCTCATTATTGAAGGAGATAGAGTCATATACCTTGATATCAGGACTACTGTTAGAATCGATACCCTTTGCCTTATTAAAGAAAGCAACAGAGTTACGAAGCTCATGCTGACCGGACATACTGTCTCCACCCATCTTGAAACCATTACCATTTCCGGCATTGATTTCTTTTCCGTTTTCATCAAGAACATAACCATTCTTGTATGCAACAGAATTCCTAATCACAACATTTCCAATACTTCCTGACTGAACCTTTGCAAAAAGATCCCAGCCATCGTCTGCATTATGATGAGCAATACATCCGTCAAATACGTTTCCATCACCAACGGTAAGCTTTGCTGCAAATCCGTCTGCATCCTCATAACCCTTGTCTGCATTCTCATAGGATGTACAGTTAAGAATCAAGTTGTATGCAGGCCAGTCTTCATATTCATCTGTACCAAGATACCTGCTGATCTGAATACCTTCCATAAGAACAATAGTCTGTCCTGCCTGTACATACTTCACTGCTGTGTAAATATCAAGCGGATCCTTCTTTGTACCATTTCCTGTTACAGAGCCTTCCGGTGATACATACAGCGAATCGCCTGACTCACCATACTGTCTGAAGAGAACGGAATGTTCAAAAGTTACTGCGTCATAAGAAGAAAGTACTTCATACTCACCCGGTTTGTAATCCTCATCCGGTGTAAAGGTCACTGTATACTTATTATTACCTAATTCAAGTACAACAGGTATAATAACTTTCTTATTTGCCTCTACCTTATCATTATTTATAAGTTCATTTCCCTTGCTGTCCTTAATGATAAGCTTACCATTTGCATTGCCTCTGAATATCAAGTCATAAGCTGCCTGATTTGCTACAGAAGCAGATTCAATTGCATAAGAAGGCTTCACTTCTGTTATCGGTCTTCCTTGCCCTTACGGTTACGTCAATCTTTCCTGCATCTTCTGCATTAAGTGCAATGTTTGTAATTTCAGGTGCTGCAACACTTGCCCAGTCAGCTCGTTGCGGCTTATCGGATGAACCACCTGCTTCTGTTACTACTACCTTGAATATGTAATTATTATTTTCCTTACCGCCTAAGTAATAAGTTCCTGCTTCTGCAAGCTCAAGCTCTGAAATACAGGTTGCATTCTTTGCCAGAGTTTCGTTTGTAGAAGCTGCTTCTTCACCGTTTGCATTTAAGATTGTCATCTGACGGTTGTCATCGCCGCCTTCTACCCACCATACTTTTACAGTTGCTGCATTACCTGTTGTAAACTTGATTGCATTCTTTTCTGTTGTGATTGCTCCACCAAAGTTCACTCTCTGTGTAGCTTCATAACCATCATCAAAGGTCTTATTACTTCCATCTACCTTAGACTTTGCACTGTAGATTAACGTGAAATAATCCTCGGTACCTGCTTTTTCGGTATCTCCGTCAACCTTTGAGCCTTGTGCAAATGCTGTCAGGTCTTTCGTTGTATCCAATACGAATTCTGTTGTTGCGGATGGCTTATCCTCTGGTGTATTGTCTTCCTTTTCATCCGGAAGAACAATCTTCATATCCTTTCCTGCAAAAGCATCCCAGTCTCCAAGGAAAGCTTCTACGGAAATTGCTGTACCATCTGCAAGCTTTGGCTCTGTCAGTGTAGATGCCCATGATGCTCTTTCCTTCTGGTTGTCAACATCTTTTGCCATTTCATAGGTACCATACTCTGCACTTAATACAGATTCACCACTTAATGTACTTAACCAGCCTGCCGGCTTAATTAAGGATGCACTATCCTCATACCAATAGCTGCTTCAATAGTTTCATTTTGGTCAGTAGCTGCAACAGACAAGTTTGACATCATCATAGCTACCGATAATACAACTGCCATGATCCTGCTTTTTGGCACGTATTTTTTCTTGCTTATGTGTCTTCCTCAAAGGCATTTTACGGTCTAAATTTGCATCTTTTGCTTTTTGGCACGTATTTTCCCGACTTGTTTAGTCCTCTTGATGTGATTTTTACGTACCAAACTGGCTTTTATCTTAATTTTGCACGTAACTCTGATAATCCACTCGCGAAATTTATTCAAAAGAGCTGCCGCTTTCGCGACAGCTCTTCCCTTGTCATGGCAAGAATGATAGGTATCACTCTTTTACCAATTGTATGAAATTGATTAGCTAACTTCTTGTTAAATACGAGAGTTTCTACCCTTCAAGCGCTGCCATGCAACAATTTAGACATGATGTTGCATGTCATTTATTGGATACTTTTGCTAAAATAAAATATGCTTCTGCTTAGTACGCTCTGCCCCAGTAAACCATCTTCTTAGCCGGCTTTCCACAGCATACGCAGACATCACTCAGGTTCTCCTGTTCAAATGGCATACAACGGCTTGTCGCTGCAAGCTCTTCCTTAATCTTGTCTTCACAAGCCTGCTCGCCACACCACATAGCCTTTACAAAGCCTGGCTTGTTGTTCATAATGTCGCAGAACTGCTCCCAGTTTGTTGCAGAATAAGTATGTGCTTCTAAATGAGCCTTTGCGCTTTCATACATATCCTTCTGAATTGTTTCAAGTAGCTCTGCCGCCTTTGTCTCTACTTCATCGAGACTTACTTCGATCTTCTCTCTGGTATCACGACGAACGAATACACATTTGTTATTCTCAATATCCTTTGGCCCGATTTCGATACGGAATGGGATACCTCTCATTTCACATTCTGAGAACTTCCAACCAGGACTCTTATCGGTGTCATCAGCCTTTACGCGGAATCCCTTGTTAAGGAGACGGTCACGAAGCTCATATGCCTTATCAAGAACACCCTCCTTCTTCTGCTGGATTGGTACTACCATAATCTGTACCGGTGCTACCTTTGGTGGAAGCTTTAATCCGGAATCATCACCATGAACCATGATTACGGCACCAATTAATCTGGTTGTCATTCCCCATGAGGTCTGATGTACATATTTCAATGTATTATCCTTATCTGTATACTGGATACCAAATGCCTTGGCAAAGCCATCACCAAAGTTATGGCTTGTACCGGACTGTAATGCCTTGCCATCATGCATCAACGCTTCAATGGTATAAGTAGCCTCTGCACCGGCAAACTTCTCCTTATCTGTCTTTTGTCCCTTAACAACTGGAATCGCAAGTACATTCTTTAAGAAGTCTGCATAGACATTCAACATCTGAATTGTCCTTGCCTCTGCTTCCTCAGCCGTTGCATGTGCAGTATGACCTTCCTGCCATAAGAATTCACGGCTTCTTAAGAATGGTCTTGTTGTCTTTTCCCAGCGGACAACAGAACACCACTGATTGTATACCTTTGGCAAATCTCTATAAGACTGAATCTCATTTGCATAGAAATCACAGAATAAGGTCTCTGATGTCGGTCTTACGCAAAGTCTTTCCTGTAATGGTTCCAAACCACCATGTGTTACCCATGCAACCTCCGGTGCAAAGCCTTCCACATGATCCTTTTCCTTTTCCAAGAGACTTTCCGGAATAAACATAGGCATATATACATTCTCTACGCCTGTTTTTTTGAATTCTGCATCTAACTGATTCTGAATCTGCTCCCAGATTGCATAACCGGCCGGTTTAATAATCATACAGCCCTTTACGCTGGAATAATCACACAGTTCTGCCTTTTTTACGACATCTGTGTACCATTGTGCGAAATCCACATCCATGGATGTAATCGCTTCTACAAGTTTCTTGTCATTTGCCATTTTTTTAACCTCTTTTCTGTAATACTAAAAACGCCACACATAAGTCCTGCTTCTAACAGGGGCCTATGTGCGGCGTTACCACCCTAATTTTACTCATCCTACCGTTATCGCCGGTGCTACGCTGTGCTTATCACACAGGACTCCAAGGTAGGTTCTGAAGCTTAAGCGTAAGAATCTTCCAGCCTATCGATTCTCTCTCTGAACGCATCTGCAACATACTATTCCTTATCATAGCCACGTTTTCTATTTATATGAGTTAGTTTATGTCAGGTTTTCGGAAAAGTCAACTGCTTTTTATTCTGTTATCTGCTTTCTGACTGCTTCAAGCTCATCCTGTGTTACTTCTGTTGGCTTCATCTCAAGATGCTGATTATCATTCTCATAACGTGGGATCAGATGCATGTGGAAATGAAATACTGTCTGACCTGCTACCTCATTATTGTTCTGAAGTAAATTGAAGCCGTCACATCCAAGCTTCTCTGTCATAGTAATTACCATCTTCTTTGCCAGCTTCATTGCCTTTCCTGCCGTTTCCTCAGGAAGCTCATAAAGATTTTTAGCATGAGCCTTTGGAAGAATCAGGGCATGTCCCTTCGTTGCAGGTGCTAAATCCAATATGACACGAAATTCCTCATCCTCATATATTGTCTTGGAAGGAATCTCTCCATTTGCTATTTTACAGAAAATACAATTGTTATCTACCATTTTTTTGTCCTCGCTTTCTGAAATCATGATAAAAAGTTATAAATAATATCCAAGGTTCTTAAGACCTTAAAATCTCCCTTCATCTTCATGGCGCCTGCCATGAATGCTCTCTGAAACGTCATTCTTCCCTGTACGATTTCATTCATGACCTCTGTTGATATCTGCATTTCTACATCAGCCTTATCACATGCTCCATAATAGCATTCCATCTGTGCATTATTTACCTTAACAATCAACGGCTTTCCTGTCTCCGGCATCATAAACTTATAAACTGCCTGAAAACCCGGCTGTGGATGAAAGTGAGTTTTGAAATCTTCCATAAATAAGTCATTCTCCTGAGCTTCACTTTCTCCCATCAGATCCTTGAACATACTTGCAAGTTCCTGAATATCCTCCTTCTGCTTCTGTACATAATCATCATCTGATGCAAGCTTGGAAAGCTGTTCTGCCTCTTGCGGTGTCAGATTCAGACTTTGTGTGAAGGAAACCTTTTGTTTTACAGCCTGATTACTACAGGGTAATACTACTGCCTTCTGGCTGATTGAGCGATATAAATCCTCTGTTTTCCTTTCAATCAATCTGGCATACTGCTTGTTCTGTTCGAATTCGGTTGTATCAGCTACATATCCGCAGATTCCGGTACAAAGAATTCCTCCTAAGATTTCCCATGCAGCATTCAGGCTCATTAAGCCTTCACGCTCTCCATAAGCCGTAGACATGACAACAGGACACATATAAATCCTGGATATCTTCTCCTTATCACCATAGAGCCAACAGGCATCCAAAAACTGCTGCATCCAGCCTCCGATTCCATACCATTCTACTGTTGTTGCAAGAATGACTCCATCTGCATCCTTTAAGGTCTGCGGCAAAGCTGTTATATTATTCTTAATCTCATATAAATCATATCGTTCCACCGTTACATTCAGTTCCTTAAGAACCTTTTGTATCTTATTCATAACATACAGCGTCGGATCCCCTATCATTCCTCTGCCGCCATAATAAATATTAATTTTCACCTGCTATCACCCTTTATACCTTTCAACCTTCTCATGTAACCTATCCTTATTACGATCTGTATCGGTTCCTGTGAAATCCCGCAAAAACTGCCATAACCAGAATTCCTGATAATAATCCTCCTATGTGTGCTGCATTATTTACAATTGGTGACTGTAATCCTGTATAAATCATATAAACAATGGCAAGAAGCATTCTGTTCAGAGATATATGACCAAAGCTTCCACGGTTTAATATAATGAGCACAAGAAGCGCTCCCATAATGCCACATACTGCTCCGCTTGCACCGACCGTATGATAATATTCTCCTGTTGCAAGTTCGAACAGCATCGAGCATATATTGCCTCCAATTCCTGTAAGTAAATAGCATAGAGCAAATGGGAAATGACCAATTGCCTGTTCCAGCATATCACCAAGAATGACCACGAATAGCATATTTCCGACAATATGACTTACCCCTGAATGGAGAAACATACTGGTTACGATTCTGTAGTATTCGTGATTTTCCAAAACATCAAGAACACTTAAGCTTCCTGACTCATATACTTTTTCTCCAAATACGGTACTCAGTAAATATGCCGCGATATTAAGAGCCAGAAATGCCACTGTCACATATTTCCTCTTTATCTCATTTGCCAAGAAACGGTTCTTCCTTTCTGAATAGATTTATGTAGCGATTCAGTACCTTCATAGTAACAGATTTACATAACTACTTATATTGTACCCGTGTGAAATGGTATCGTCAATTGGATTTTCAAGTCTTTTTCCTTTTTTAACAATACGTAAAGCAAACCCTTCCAAACATTATTTTATCGCCCGGCTCCAATGCCACCTCCTCATTTATATTGATCATGATTCCATTTCGTATTGTCCCATTCGTGGAATTTAAATCTGATATATATACTTGTCCGTTTTTCTGCTCTAACCTTGCATGCATCCTGCTTACTGTATTATCCGGAATAATAATGTCTGCGACCTCTGATAGCTTACCGATTGTCAGGGGAAAATGTTTTAGGGGAACACGTATCTCCTCGCCATTAATGTTTCCTTTTAAAAACCTCTCCTGCTCTGCTTCCTGCGTCAAAAGCACCGTCTCGCCTACAAGATTTGATGTAAATTCCACACTTTGCAGTTCTTTCACAAATCTTTGTCCAGATTCTTTTGGTAATTCCATATCCTGTTCCCAATAGTCTGTATCCTGTTCCGGTTCTGTAGAGAGACTCTGAACCTGTTCCTCCTGCTTCCACTGCTTTATCAGTCCTGTAAAAAAAATAAGAGATGCCACAACTGACATACCTATAGCACCATATAGACTTATTTCCTGTTTTTGTGACAATTCTGTCAGTTTTAAGAGCCTTGATCCCAGGATGATTCCTCCAGCCCCCAGGGCAAGCAGGATACAAAGAAGTCCACCCCACATATTTTTACGTTTCCTATTATCTTCTACTAATACTTTATCCTCTTTATCTGTTTCGAAATCATGCTCTGTTTCACTCTCTAAATACGAAATCCTATTACTTCTTTCCTCCAGTTCATGGTCATCATCAAAATCCATCCTCATTAATGGCACTTTGTTTTCTTTACTATCATTTATTTCCTGTTTTGGATGCATTTCCATATCGTCTGCTTTAAATAGAAGCTCTTTCACCTCGCCCAACACATAATTGGTATTTCTGGTACATCGGTAAATCTGATACGCAAGCCATACCACATGCTCCTGTGTATGATCAATCTTAGTCAAAAGATAATCCATCAGCATCATGAAGGATTTTCTGATATCTCCCCGGTATTGC